>JAYVMZ010000204.1:0-14279 GCA_043758735.1 Betaproteobacteria bacterium | reverse complement strand
ATAGATGTGCATAAAAGCGGTCAGTCGCTGGATGTCCTCGCGAGTGAAATCGGCAAAGAATTTGGAATGGCCGATCATGTCGAATATCTGTTGCGCGAGGGCAGTGCCCTCGCCCAGATGTTCTAGCGTTTGCAGAAGCGCGTTCTGCGGCGCCTGGAGATCGGATTCAGCCATTTGCACGGGACTAGTCTCCAAGTTATCCAGGCAACGCTCCCGGCGGGATCCGGAAGCCCCTAACGCATGGAAGGACAAGACATTATGCTGGAGCGGCCGCAACCGGTAAAGCGCGGCCAGCAGCCGGTTTAGCCCGGAAGCGCCGTGCGCAATTGGCGGCGGGCCAGTTCGGCACGCTTCAGGTAGGCCTCGCGGGCAATGGCAACGTCTTCAATGAACTGGGGTAACTCATCCAGCCGCAGGGCCTGCGGGCCGTCGACCAGTGCCTTGGCGGGATTGGGATGAAAATCCACCAGCACCATGTTGGCGCCGGCCAGCACGCCCTGCGCGGTGACATGCATCACGTCGAGGATGCCGTCCGGGCCGGCCATGCGCGAACCGACCGAATGGCTCGGATCGATGCACACCGGCATGCGGGTCAGGCGCCTGACCACCGGAACCTGGGCGAAATCGACGAAATTGCGATGCGGGTCGCCGAGGTTGGTCTTCATGCCGCGCAACCCGAACACGACGCTGTGGTTGCCCTCGCTCGCGAGGTATTCCGCCGCGTTCAAGGATTCGTCGAGCGTGATGCCGAACCCGCGCTTGATCAGCACAGGGAACTCTTTCTGCCGGCCGACGATTTTCAATAGTTCGAAATTCTGCGTATTGCGCGTGCCGATCTGCAGCATGACCCCGGTCGGATTGCCCGTGTCGCGCAGTGCCTGGCGGATCTCTTCAACGTGCGACTCGTGGGTCACTTCCATCGCAATGACGCGGATGCCGTGTTTGCCGGCCAGTTCGAACACATAGGGCAGGCAGGCCTTGCCGTATCCCTGAAAAGCGTACGGACTGGTGCGCGGCTTGTACGCGCCCATGCGCGTGCACTGCTGGCCGTTGTCCTTGAGCGCCCGCATCATGGTATCCACATGCTCGCGGGTATCCACGGCGCACAAGCCCGCGAAGATATGCAACGTGTCCTGACCGAAGCGCAGGCCCTGGTAATCGAAATGCGTCGGCCGGTTGTCGTCCTTGTGCCGTCCGAGCACGCGGAATTCCTCGGAGACACGGATTACGTTCTCAACGAGCGGCAGCGCCCTCATTTCGTCGATGGCCAGCGCCTTGGTATCCCCCAGCAGATAGACCTCGGTCACCGAACGCTCGGTGCCCTGGATGCGGTGTGCCCGCGTCTTGATGTTCGGCAGCCGCCCCAGCGACTCCATCAGTTGGAGATATTCGGGGCTTTGCGGGTCGGCGTTATCGGAGAGGATCAGAATCATGTGAATGCCGTGACTATCGTCGATTCAAGCATTTTGTTACTGCAATGAAAGCGTAACGGCAGTCACGTCGTCACGATAGTCACGCAGTCACGGCCCTTCACGTAGTGCCCCCCACCGTCAGCCCGTCGATGCGCAAAGTCGGCTGGCCGACGCCGACGGGCACGCTCTGGCCTTCCTTGCCGCAGGTGCCCACCCCCGAGTCGAGGCTCATGTCATTGCCGATCATGGAAACATGCGTCAGCGCGTCCGGTCCGTTGCCGATGAGCGTCGCGCCTTTGACCGGGTAGGTGATCTTCCCGTTTTCGATCATGTAGGCCTCGGCCGCGGAGAATACGAACTTGCCGCTGACGATGTCGACCTGGCCGCCGCCGAAATTGGCGGCGAATAAACCGTTCTTGACCGAACCGATGATCTCGGCCGGATCCTTGTCGCCGTTGAGCATGTAGGTGTTGGTCATGCGCGGCATCGGCACGTGCGCATAGGATTCCCGCCGCCCGTTGCCAGTGGGGGCCATGCCCATCAGGCGCGCGTTGAGGGTGTCCTGGATATAGCCGCGCAGGATGCCATCCTCGATCAGCACGTTGCGCTGTGTCGGATTGCCTTCGTCATCCACGTTCAGCGAACCGCGGCGCTTGGAAATGGTGCCGTCATCGACCACCGTCACGCCCTGCGCGGCGACGCGTTGTCCAATGCGGCCGGAAAAAGCGGAACTGCCCTTGCGGTTGAAATCGCCTTCCAGCCCGTGGCCGATGGCTTCGTGCAACAGGATGCCGGGCCAACCCGGTCCGAGCACCACGGTCATCGTGCCGGCCGGCGCAGGCCGCGCCGCCAAATTGATCACCGCCTGGTGCACTGCCTTGGCCGCATAATCGCGCAGGACTTCGTCGGTGAAATAAGCGTAGTCGAAACGCCCGCCGCCGCCCGCACTGCCCTGCTCGCGGCGCCCGTCCTGCTCGACGATGACCTGCACCGACAGCCTGACCAGCGGACGCACGTCCGCGGCCATCATGCCGTCGGAACGCGCGATCAGGACGACTTCGTATTCCCCCGCGAGCGACGCCATGACCTGCGAAATACGCGGATCGATATCACGGGCATAGCGTTCAAGCTTCTCGAGCAATTTCACCTTGTCGCCATCCGCCAGGCTCGCCAGCGGATCCTGCGGCAGATACAGTTCGCGGCCGCGCGTACGGCTCACAACCTGCGTCGCGCCCTGTTCACCGCGACGTGCGATCGCACGCGTGGCCTGTGCGGCGGATTCCAGCGCGGGCATGCTGATATCGTCGGAATAAGCGAAGGCAGTTTTTTCCCCGCTGACCGCACGCACGCCCACCCCCTGGTCGATGTTGAAGCTGCCCGACTTCACCATGCCCTCTTCCAGGCTCCAGCCCTCCGAGCGCGAATACTGGAAATACAAGTCGGCGTAGTCGACTTTGTGGGTCATGATTTGGCCGAAGACGCGATCGATGCCGCCTGCGTCAAGGCCGTAGGGCGCGAGCAAAGTGCGGTCCGCGGTGGCGAACAGCAATTCGTGGCTGTTTGTGGGATCGTTGGGCATGCTGCTCCTCGTTTTTCTCGGTTGCCGTGCCCCGCTACGCGGGATACCGGCCTTTCGGCCATAACTACTGTGACTATTGTGACAGCCGTGACTATCGCAATTTGGGGCTACGTTTCGCTTTTACCAGTCACGACAGTCACGTAGTCACGATAGTCACGGCTTTTCAGATCCTATGAATCACCCTGTGCGTCAGCGCCGGCAGGCTCTTGCGCAAGCTGGCCTGGTAGGCCGGATTGACCGAGGCGATCACAACGCCGGAGCCGCGCGGCAGGCGATCGAGCACGGTGCCCCAGGGGTCGACCACCATCGAATCGCCATGGGTCTCGCGCCCGTACAACTCCGGAAAGCGCAAGTCGTAGCAAACCGACAATCCGATGCGCCCGAACGGCGAATCCGCCACCTTGACGTGCTTGCCCGCCTCGAGCGTCCCCTCTTCTGCGAACCGCTCCGTACCGAGCATGATCGCGAAGTACTCCGGCAGCGCGACCAGTCGCGCGCCCTGCTGCACCGCTATCTCGATCAGACGCCCTGCCTCGTTCAGATTGGCGGCAACGTTTGGACCGGAAGCCATCTGCACCCCGGCAACGCGAAACACCTGTGTTTTCGCCTGCCCCTTCACCCGGGTGGTTACCGGTGCAGCGTGTTCGCGTGCGCCGCGCAGCTTTGCGCGGCCAAATCCTGATTTGGTGGTGGGGGCCATGCTGGTTCGGGAAGGTCGGTTTTCGGTCCAAGCGAGGACGGATTGTAACCTCGCCCGTTCGCATTGCTATCGTCCTTTTTCGCGCTCTTTGGCGGGCGCCTTGGATATCCGCGCGATGATCGGGTCGGCCCAGGTTCCAGTGATTGAATAGTCGAAGGACGCGATCTGGCTGAACGGATCCTTCAACGCCTTCTGCGCGATCAGCGCGGCAATGCCGATCGCCGGATTGATGATGGCGCCGGCGATCGCGATGCTTTCCGACAATGACGGCGTGACCCGCACGATGAGATCCTGCGTCTCACGCGCGAGATCGACCTGCCCGTGCATGGCCACACGCGCGGCGGAACCGCTCATCAGGAATTTCTTCGTATCGGCCACGCCCGCCGTGATGTTCAGGTCCGCGGAAATGCGGTCGAAACTGAACCCCTTGCTGAATACATCGCGAAAATCCAGCGTGACCCGCCTGGGCAGCGCCTGCAGGCTCAGGATGCCGAGCAGTTTGGCCACGCCCGGCTCGATCTGGCGAAAACGGCCGTCCTTCGCCGTCAGTTTCAACTGTCCCGACAGGGAGGGAATATCGAGGCGGGTCGGATTTCCACTCCAGGCAAGCGGCCCTTCGAGCGTCGCCGCGCCGCCCTTGATGCTCTCCGGCCAGCCCAGGCGCGTGAAGAATTTGCCGACGTCGGAAACATCGAGCCTGACCGACACGTCTGTGCGTGAGATCACCGCGATCGTCCAGCGCCCGGTCATGGACAGATTGCTGTCCGGATTGGCGATTTCCAGCTTCTGCAGATGCCAGCCGGAGGCTTCCGGTTGCGCCTGCACCGCCAGCCGGCCCAGATCCTTGCCTTCATAGTTAAAACTGTCGGCTACCAGGTCCACTGAAGGCAGGCGCTGATCGGTCCCGCCGCCAGGATTGCCGGCCTGGATTTCCGTCATGACCGGCGGCAGCACGAACTTCGACAGGCGCGCCGCAAGCTGCCCATCGCCCTCGGACCCCCAGGTTATCTGACCAGCGACCTCGCGGCCGTCCAACTCGACCCGCCATCCCGCGTCCTGCCGGGTCGCCTGCACTTTGAGATCGTGAAAGCGCCGGCGATTGAAGTCGAGAATGCCGATCTGAAGGTCCACTCCCGCAAGAGCGGGCTGCGCATCGCCCTTGCCACCCGACAACAGCGCACGCCATGCATCCGCATCCACCTGGTCGAGGTTGCCGCGTACCCACAGGCCGTCCTCTGCCGGCAGCGTTGCCGGGCTGCCGAGGCTGACCATGCCGCGGCCCACCCCGCCCGTCGCCCCGGCATCGAGCAGCAGTTGGGCGGAAGCGACCTTGTCAAGATTTACTGCGACCAGACCCTGGCGACCCGGCTGTTCGCGCAATTCGATCCGCAGTGGCAGGCTGGCATCGGCTGCCTTGGCCAACGGCGCGGGCAGCGTTGATTTGAGGCCCACCAGATTTGAGTCGAAACGCATGGTGGAAATCTTGTTGCGCACACCGAGCGTACCTTTCCACGTCGCCTCGCCGGCCAGGAAAGCCAACACCGGGTGCTTCCATGCCGTTCGCACCCGGTCCACGTTCAGCGTCCCGGCAACGTTTGCCGTGATGCCGCCATCCGCCTGACTGGATGCGTCGAAGGACAACGGTTCGCCGAGCATCAGCGCACGCCCGTCCCTGACGCTGAAGTTGCGCTCGGTAAACGCAATGCGTGCGCCGAAATGCTCGAAAACCGGCAGGCGCGGGTCGAGCGTCACCTGGTTGTTCTGCACCGTCAACTCGCCCTTGATCGCGGAATCCTTGATCTGGTGCAGGGGCAGGTCGAGGTCTATGTCGAGCCTCGCATCGCCGACCGCTCTCAGTTCATCGGTAAAGCTCCTGATGTGGCTCGCCACCGGCGTGACGTCCGTATAGCGCAGGAAATCCGTGGTCGGGCCTTTTATCACGCCCTTGATGCGCAGATGTTCTTCGTGCCTGCCCAGTTCGGCGATCGACGCCTGCAGACCGGACAACTGCAAGCCAAGGATGGCGCCGGAGTCGCTGCGCACTTCCACGTTGTCGCCCCGGAAAACGGCCTCGCCATTGATGCCTGACACCGGGGGCCAGCCGTTTGCATAGTCGATGGCCACCCCGCTGACCTTGGTAACGACTTCGAAAACACCGTTCTTGTCACCGGAAAATGGAAAATCCTTCAGTGGACCTTTCAGGCGGAAGCGCGTGTCGCGCGATTCCCCGGCCAGAAGCGCGCGCTTGAGCCATGCCTGCGTGACGGGCGCCGTCACGGGCAGATAGCGCCAGATCTGGTGCGCATCCGCACGCACCAGCATGCCGCGCAGGTCCACGCTGCCGGGGCCTTCGGCGGCGCCGCGATAAGTGCCGGAGACGCTGCCGGCCAGGTGTTCGTTGGTAAAGCTGGCGTTTTTCAGGGCGACGTCGACCCTCCCCTCGCGGAAAGTCCACCCCGCGTTGAGCGTAAGGAAGTCCACCGGCACCGGCTCGACAAATACTTTCGGCAACTCGAAGGCGCCACTCGTCGCCGTGAGCGATATCGCGCCGCCGCGCTCGTTCGCATCGACCTGGCCGCTAACGCCGCGAAAGCCCGGCAGCGCACCGTCCGGTTGCGCGGACAGGTCCGCAAATTGCGCCTTCGCCACATAAGGCTTGCCCGACCCCCACTCACCCTCCCAGGAGAAGGTCGCATCTTCCAATTTCCCGGCAGGCGTGGCCCGCGCCAGGCGACCGCGCACTGAGGCATCGAGCGGCAGGAACTCAGCGAGCTGCGCCAGGGGTGCCAGATCGAGATCCGCCAGGTGCAGCGCGGCATGGCGCGGCCGGCCCGCCGGCGCGGACTGCACGAAGCTGATTTGCGTCGGCCTGAGCTTTAATCCACCGGCCGTCGTAAATCCGAATGAAGTCGCAGAAAATTCAGTGCGATCGTCGCGCTGCGCCCAGGCCAACCTGCCGTGCACTTCGGCCAGGGCAAGGTCGGGAAGATCGGGTGCCAGCCGGGTTTGCACATTGACCAGACCGAGGTCGGCCGTTGCCGACCCGACACGGGTGCCGTCCAGTTCGAGCCACAGGCGCAGCGAGCCGAGGCCGCTGGCCAGTTGCAGCGGGGACGGTATCCACAACTGGACGAGTGCGAGGTCGGCGTAGCCGATTTCGGCATAGAGCGTGCCGTTCCACGACTGCAGTTCGCGGATGTTTCGTCCGCGAAATTCACCGCGCACGGACAGCGGCGAGGCAATCTGCGCGGGCGGAACCGCCGTGAGTCCGAATCGATGGATCGGGCCGTCGCGGTCGAGCCGGAAATTGACTTTGTCGAGTTGCAGTCTCGAGGCATTGCGCAATTCGTCGAGCCAGGTGATGGTGGCATCGCGCACGAGCACCTGGCGCTGTTCGAGCAACCAGTCGCCGAAACTGCCGCCCGCGCCGCCCGGCGATTGCATGGCAATGCCTGCAACCCAGATGACGCCGGCGCCATCGCGTTTGACCTCGAGCGTTGGCCCGTAGACTGCGAGCGAATCGAAACGCCATTCCGCGGACAGCAGCGAGAGCCAGGACAGGACGGTTTCCACCCGGTCCAGCGCCAGTGCGGGCTGGCCGTCGTTGCCCAACACCTTGACGTCCAAGAGGTTCAGTTCCGGCCGGTAGCCCTGCCAGCTGCCGGTGATCGATCCGATGGTGACGCGCTGTCCGGCTGCGCGCGTTATGGCCTGCGCGATCGGCTCGCGGTAGTTGTCGATGTGCGGCAGCACCATGTAGCGCAACCCGATCACGAGTGCGAAAGAAACCAGGCCCGCGGTCAGGACGGCAAAGGTCGCGATGCGATAGGCCCACAGCGAACCGTGCTTGAGAAAGGTTAAGCAGTATTTTAGAAACACTTGGTCCTGGTCAACGGCGCGCTATCGAGGCGATGGAAGGAAACACTGTTCGGTTAAGATACGCGAAGGCCGATAAGATTCGCCGGACGCCGACAGTATTTGCACAAGCCGCCCGGTGGCCCCATTGCCACACCGGCCGCGAAAGGGGTGACGCCTCCTCCGGGGCAGCGCTGCCAATCGAAGCATGGTCATTCTAAACCAACGACGCATGTCCTCCGCCGCTTCCACGCCAAAAATTCCCTCGCCGTCCCTCGACCGCGCCGCGCGCTTGTCGCGCTATGCGCGCGACCTGCTGTCCGCGGAACCGGCGCTGGCAACGGCGGTCGCGCTGGATGCGCCGCTCGACCGCGCCTGGATGCGCGCGCAGATTGCGGGCCGGGACGCTGACGATGCGATGCTGAAAACTGCGCTGCGCCGCCTGCGCAAGACCGTAATGCTGGCCTTGATCGCCCGCGACCTCGACGGCCGCGCCGACCTGGCTGAAGTCGTCAGCACCGTTACGGCCCTTGCCGAGGAAACCGTGAATGTGGCAGCGGCATGCCATGCCCGCTGGCTGGCACAGGAATTGGGCAACCCGCTCGGTGCGGCCCTGGGAACCGGCCAGCAGCTGCAAGTCATTGCAATGGGCAAGCTGGGCGGCGGCGAACTCAACGTGTCTTCGGACATCGATGTCGTGTTCGCCTATCCCGAAGACGGCGAAACCGACGGGCCGAGGCGCGTTACCAACCACGAGTTCTTCATTCGGCTCGCGCGCAGGGTCATTGCCGCGATCGCCGAAGTGACGGCGGACGGGTTCGTGTTCCGCGTGGACACGCGATTGCGCCCCTACGGCGACAGCGGACCGCTCGCGGTCAGTTTCGACATGCTGGAGGAATATTTCGTCACCCAGGGACGCGAATGGGAACGCTATGCCTGGGTCAAGGCGCGGACGGTGAGTGGACAGGCCGCCATGCAACTGGATGCCGTCGTGACGCCGTTCGTATACCGGCGCCACCTCGACTACAGCGCCATCGCGAGCCTGCGCAGTTTGCACGCGCAAATCCGCCAGGAGGTGCAAAAGCGCGAGATCGCCGACAACATCAAGCTCGGCCCAGGCGGCATCCGCGAGATCGAGTTCCTGGTGCAGGTATTCCAGATCATCCGCGGCGGGCGCGAACCGGCTTTCCGGGTTCGCCCCACGCTGAAGGCGCTGGCGCTGCTCGGCGAAAAACACATCCTGCCGGCGGCGGCCGTCGACGAATTGCGCGCCGCCTACGTCTACCTGCGCAATCTCGAACACCGTTTGCAATACATGGACGACCAGCAGACGCAAATGCTGCCGCGTGCGGATGACGATCGCGCGCTGGTTGCGCAAATGATGGGCTGCGCGGATTACGCCGCGCTAAGACGCGACCTGGACGCGCACCGCGCCGTCGTGTCGCGGCATTTCGAGGCGATATTCGCCGGCGTCCGCGAAAGCGGCCCCTCACAGGATCACTCGGGCCTCTGGCTTCAATCGCTGTCCCAAGAAGATGCGCTCGCGCGACTGGCCGGCATGGGCTTCAGCGACACGCAGCACATTTACGCACGGTTCATGGAAATCCGCGGCAGCGCACGCTATCGCCGCATGGCGGCGTCCAGCCAGGCGCTGCTCGACCGGCTGATTCCCCAACTACTCGAAACTGCGCGCGCGCTGCCGAATCCGGACGTGACTTTCGAGCGCACGCTGAACGTGGTGGACAGCATCGGCCGGCGCGAAGCCTATCTCGCCCTGCTGCTCGAATACCCGAATGCGGCTGCGCGCCTGGCGCGCCTGGCTTCGGCCAGTCCATGGGCCGCCGACTATCTCGCGCAGCATCCCGTGCTGCTCGATGAACTGATCAACCCGCAGGAGGGCGGCGACGCGCCGGACTGGCCGCGCCTGCGCCAGGCGCTGCGCGAGAACCTCGACGAGCACGATGGCAATGTCGAACGTCAGATGGACATCCTGCGCCACTTCAAGCAGACACAGACCTTGCGCCTGCTGGCACTCGATCTCGCCGGCTCGCTGTCGCTCGAAACGCTGTCCGATCACCTGAGCGACCTCGCCGGCAACGTGCTGGCGGAAGTCCTGCGGCTGGCATGGGCCGCATTGCGCATCCGCCACCGCGAGCAACCGCAATTTGCCATCGTCGGCTACGGCAAGCTCGGCGGCAAGGAACTCGGCTACTCCTCCGACCTTGACATTATTTTTCTCTACGAAGACGAAGACCAGGCCGCGCCGGAGACCTACGGGCGCCTGGCACAACGGATCAATAACTGGCTTGCCAGCTCGACATCGGCCGGCGTGCTCTACGAAACCGACCTGAGGTTGCGGCCCAACGGCGCGGCGGGACTGCTGGTGAGCCAGCTTGATGCCTTCCGCGAATACCAGTTCGAAAAGGCCTGGGTGTGGGAACACCAGGCGCTCACGCGCGCCCGCTTCGTTGCTGGCGACACGCGAATCGGCGCGGATTTCGAACGCATTCGTACCGCTGTGCTGTGCCGCCCGCGCGACCTCGTCGCGCTGAAGAGCGAAATCCTGTCCATGCGCGACAAGATGCGCGATGCGCATCCGAATGCCAGCGGCCTGTTCGACCTCAAGCACGATCGCGGCGGCATCGTCGACGTCGAGTTCGCCGTGCAATTCCTGGTATTGGGCCATGCGCACCAGCACTCGCAACTGACCGGCAACATCGGCAACCTGGCGCTGCTCAAGCTTGCCGCCCGCCTGGGATTGCTGCCGCACGACGTTGCGCAAGGCGCGCATGCAGCGTATCGGGAATTGCGCAAGCTGCAACATGCGATGCGGCTCCAGGGCGAGCGTTACGCGCGTGTCGAACCCGGCATCGTGGCCGGGCATGCACTAGCGGTACTGCACCTCGGGGAGTGGGTGTTCGGCGATGCCCCGCGGGCGCCGCTTCAGCCGGAGAAAAGTTTGCCGGACAGGCGGTAAGTGGTCGTGATGCCCTTGCCCTTGATTTCGATGTCTTGCGGCGCGTCGCAGGAATAGCGATGCCCGAGTCGGCGGAACGTCGTCTTGTCCACCAGGATCACCCCCGCCTCCGCTTCCGACGTAAGCCGGCTGGCGAGATTGACCGTGTCACCCCATAGATCATAGATGAATCGCGTCGCGCCAATGACGCCGGCGATCGCCGGTCCGGTCGCGATGCCGACGTGGAGCTGCACGCCCAGGCGGCGCAACTGCGGATCGGATCGGGTCAGTTCGATCATCTCCAGCGCCATGTCCGCTACGTGATCCGCATAGTTGAGCTGGTTTTTTGCCAAGCCGCCGACCACCATGTAGGCGTCGCCGATGGTCTTGATCTTGTCCAGCCCATGCTGCTCGGAGAGCCGGTCGAAGCGCGTGAAGACTTCGTCGAGGAAGGCGACCACCTGGTTAGGCGTGAGTTCCTCGGCCAGGCCGGTAAAGTTCACCACATCGGCAAACATCACAGACACGTCGGCGAATCCGTCGGCAATGGTGCCGGGTTGATGCTTCAGGCGCTCGGCCACGTGTGCCGGCAGGATGCTGAGCAGCACTTTCTCGGATTTTTCCCGTTCGATGCGCACCAGATCATGCTGCTCGGCCAGTCGCCCCTCGAAGCGGTCGCGCTCCTGCACGAAGTGCCGCAGCAGCAGGTAGACCATGGTGGAGATGATGGTGAAGTTCATGACGAAGAACACCGCCACCGTTTTCATCGGAATGCCGGATTCCTGTCCCTGGGCGAGATAGAAATCGAATACGCCGGACAGGATGGTGAGTACGACGTAGGCGATGAACCATGGGATCGACTCGCGCGGCCCATAGCAGATCATGGCCCCCACCGGGGCGAGCAGTGCCCACAGCGCGATTCCGGAAGAACTCACGAAACTGCCGATCGACCACTGGATGACGAAGGGAAAGAACAGGAACAGTGATAGCTGGGCCACGCGGAAAAAATCAAAATTGCGGGTGCGCAGGTAGATGACGAGGACTGCGGCGGAGGCGATCTGGAAGCCCAGCGGAACGGAGGTCGGGAGTTTCAGCCCCATCCACCAGTAGATCATCAGCCAAAGGATGGCGGCCAGGTTCATCAGGCCGCTGGCGAACATCAGCAGAGTCTTGCGCAGCTTGACTTCGTCGCTGTCGGTTGCGTCGATCGCGGCCGCGCCGAGGCGGGCGATCAGGCCGCGTACGGGTATAACCGCGCGAGTGGACGATTCAGCCATGAATGCGGGATGTCAAGGACTTCGGGGGTTGAAAGCGTTGTTCTTTTTCGGCGCGACTGTTCGGCACCCAAGGCGTATAAGGGTAATGCATGCGGTCGCTCGCCGGCAAGGCGAGCATACGTTGCGTGATGGCAACCTCATAACAATTCCCCGCCTGCGCTAGAATTACGGCTTTTTTAAAGGGGTAGAGCAACATGTCGATGGCCGACCGCGACGGGGTGATCTGGTACGACGGCAAAATGGTGCCATGGCGGGACGCCAATACGCACGTACTTACGCACTCGCTGCACTACGGACTCGCGGTATTCGAGGGATTACGTGCGTACAAGACCGACAAGGGCACTGCGATCTTCCGGTTGAAGGAACATACCGAGCGCATGTTCAATTCGGCGCACATCTTCATGATGAAGATTCCCTATGACCGGGAAACGCTGATGGACGCGCAAAAGGAAGTGGTGCGCGCCAACAAGCTCGACTCCTGTTACGTGCGGCCGATCGCCTTTTACGGTTCCGAAAAAATGGGTGTTTCGCCCAAGGGTGCCAAGGTGCATGTCGCCATCGCAGCCTGGCCGTGGGGCGCCTACCTCGGCACCGAAGGCCTGGAAAAAGGCATCCGGGTCAAGACGTCCTCGTATGCGCGCCACCATGTCAACGTGTCCATGTGTCGCGCGAAGTATTCCGGCACCTATGCCAATTCCATCCTCGCCAACATGGAGGCGACCGAGCACGGCTATGACGAAGGCCTGTTGCTGGACGTGGACGGATTCGTTGCCGAAGGCGCGGGCGAGAACCTGTTCATGATCAAGAATAACCGGATCGTCGAGCCGGAACTCAATTCCGCGCTGATCGGCATCACCCGCGACTCGGTGATCCAGCTCGCCGGCGACCTCGGCTACACGGTCGATGCCAAGCGCATCACCCGCGACGACTTGTACATTGCCGACGAGGTGTTTTTCACCGGCACCGCGGCTGAAGTCACGCCGATCCGGGAAGTCGACGGTCGCACCGTCGGGGCAGGCAAGCGCGGTCCGCTGACCGAAAAACTGCAGTCGATGTTTTTCGACGTCGTCAACGGCCGCTCCGAGAAGTACCGCCACTGGCTGCACTACGTCTAGAGCGCCATGGAACCCGCCGCCAGGAACAGCAACAAGCAGAAACAGGTCGAGATCTCGGCGGTGGACATGCCGTTGCATTGTCCGCTGCCGTCGCAACTGTTGTGGAATTCGCATCCGCGGGTGTTCCTGCCGATCGACGCCATCGGCGAAGCCTTGTGCCCCTACTGCGGCACCCGCTACGTGCTTCGTGGTTCACTCAAGTCGGCACACTAAATCTTCACCGCAAAGACGCAAAGGACGCGAAGGAAAAGCAACGGTGAGATTTCCCCGGGACGCGCGCAGAAAGATCAGAGCATCGGAAAAGCATTGCGCATCGCATTGCATGATGAGATCCCCTTGCTATCCAGGCATTCCGTTTTGATGTCCCCTGCGCGCCCTTTGCGTCTTTGCGGTGAGTGCCAGCTCTAAGGTCCTAATAGTCACGCCGTCGTGGGTCGGGGATGCGTTGTTGTCGCAACCCCTGCTCACTCTTCTTAAGCGGGGTGACCCCGGATCGACGATCGACGTGCTCGGCCCCGGCTGGGCGCTCCCGATCTTCCGGCGCATGCCTGAAGTCAGCGAAACCCTGGAAAGCCCGTTCGCGCACGGCGAGTTGGCGTTGAACAAGCGCCTGCAGCTCGGCAGGCAGATTCGTGCCCGGCATTACGATCGCGCCTACGTGCTGCCGAATTCCTTCAAGTCGGCGCTGGTGCCGTGGTTCGCGCGCATCCCCGAACGCATCGGCTTCGTCGGCGAAGCCCGTTACATGTTGCTTAACAACGCGCGCAAACTGGACGCGCGCGCGCTGCCGCTGATGGTGCAGCGGTTTGCCCATCTGGCCGGACCGCCCGATGCGGTCGTCGAAAGCACGCTGCCAAATCCGCGCCTGCGGGTCGGGTCCGCCGAGCGCGACAGTCTGATGGCGCAACTGGACCTGACCCGCCCTTCGCGCCTCATCTGTTTTTGTCCGGGGGCCGAATACGGGCCGGCCAAACGCTGGCCGCCACAATACTTCGGCGCACTCGCCAAGGCTCTGGCCGCCGAGGGCGCCACGATCTGGATCGTCGGCTCTTCGAAAGAACGCGACATCGGCGAGGCGATCGAGGAAAAAAGCGCGGGCGCAGCCGTGAACCTTTGCGGTCGCACGACTCTCGATCAGGCGGTGGTGCTGTTGTCGGGAGCGAACATGGTCGTCAGCAACGATTCCGGCCTGATGCATGTCACGGCCGCGCTCGATCGTCCGATGGTTGCGCTGTACGGGTCGAGTTCGCCCGCGTTCACGCCGCCGCTGTCGGGACGTGCGCGTATCCTCAAACTCGATGTTCCCTGCAGCCCCTGTTTCAAGCGCGTATGCCCGCTGGGACATTTCGACTGTATGATGAAGCTCATGCCGGGCCGGGTACTCA
>JAYVMZ010000203.1:0-2062 GCA_043758735.1 Betaproteobacteria bacterium | reverse complement strand
ACGGCTCGCCGCCATCGCCAAGACCAACGTACTGGTGATCGATGACTTCGCGATCTCGCCCATCGGTCCACGCGAGCGTGCCGATCTGCTCGAACTGCTCGATGACCGGGTCGGGACTCGTGCGACGCTGATCACCAGTCAGCTTCCGATCGAGAACTGGCACGACTATATCGGGGATCCGACGCTCGCCGACGCCATTCTGGATCGACTGGTGCACAGCGCGCACAAGATCCATCTCGAAGGCGAAACGATGCGAAAGCGCGCCGCCGCCGAGCGCCAAAATGCGGGCTCAAAAGCGGAGAAATTTGACTGATCGTGACCGCACAGTGTAAAAAACCCAAACAGCGCCGACCAGGCGTTCCGCCCGGTCACGATCATCCGGAATCATCGGTCACGATCAGCGGAATACGCATGCTCCCGGTTACCGACGAGAATCAAAGCGCCTCAGCCTTTCTCCACCTTGCCGCCTTTCTCGAGGCATTGCTTTTCAGTCATCGATTGCCAACCCTCTCCCTTGCAGGCGTTTTGTCCCTTGCACCCATTTTTGGCCGAAGAGCATTCACTCTTTCCTTTGCAGGCATTGACACCTGCACACTGCACCTTCGCTTCCTCAGCATTTGCCGATGAGACACTACCTGTACCGATTAAAAAAAGACTCGCAGCCGCGGCTGCCAGTGCTGCACCTGAAACTGCTCTCACAGTATTTCTCTTCGTTGCGTCCATTTTCACTCCTCACTTTGCTTGGTTGAAGACACGAAACTGCCGAAACATAGTTTCACTAAACCCCCATCTCAGGCCAATGCCCAGAGTTGAACGTTCTCATCTTTTGAAAACGAATCCAAACTGACTGAGCTAGCGGCATAGCTGCTTTACGAACGGAGTTATTTCGCTCGGCGAAGCAAAGATGACCGCCGCGCGGTCCCCCATCATTCCCGTTGCGACAATAACCGGCCGCCCTTTGGGTGGGCCATACTTGCTTGAATCCGTTTGCAGCCGGACATTGAATTCCCAGAGCTTGAACGTCTCCCCCGCTACCATCCTGACGATGTAGGTGTCGCCGCAGTATTCAAGAGCATCCACTTGCATCTCGGGCTTGGCGTTTTTCAGATCCATTTTGTTGCGACCCATCATCATCCCCATCCCGCCCTGCTGTGGAGCCGGAGTGATTGCCTGACCTTCAGACACCGCCTTCAAGTAGGCGATAATTTCCTGACGACCTTTCTTATTGTTGATACCCGGGAATGTCATGTAGTTGCGCGGTATGAACTTCGCGGGATCGCGCAGCCAGTTGTCCAGCGTGCTCTCATTCCAGACTACGTTCGCCTCCTTCAGGGCGTCCGAATACCTGGCAAAACCAGCAGCCGTCCCTGCCTTGCGACCCCAGACATGAGCAAGGCTGGGGCCGGTCAGGTGCTCGTCGGGATTCAAGGAATGGCACGCCATGCACGCACGAAACGCCGCCGCACCGCGTTCTGGATCGCCGGCGCCAATAGCGGCATCATTAAACAAAAGCAGCACCGATATTGCGACGACGGCAAAACTCAAGCCAAGGCACGATTTGTAACCCATGATTGATTCCTTGGTTAATCGTTCTTTTATCCCAGGACTCCGACGGTAAAAAACGTGACATGCATTCCACGCCCTATTTTTTAGTTTTCTTCTTGATCTTCGTGATTACATAATCCTTGCCAGACTGGACAAAGCTGAATTCCACTTTCGCGCCTGGTTGAAGGGTCTCAAGGAGCGCCTTGTTCTTGACATCAAATGTCATGGTCATGGGAGCCCAATTCATGGTTTTGACGGGGCCGTGCGCAATGGTGACCTTGCCACTGGCCGGGTCCACCTGCGTTACGCTGCCCGCGCCTTTGTGGATTTTGTCTTTTGCCTTTTTCCCCGATTCCGCGCCTTTCATGTCCATGCCCTTCATCCCTTCCGATTCTGCTGGATACACGGCGTTTACCACCAGCGACAAAGACAGCGCGCACAACGATGCGACGATACCTTTCATTTCAGCTCTCCTTTCGATTAGGATTGGTCAAGAATCGGCTCCAAGGATGTAGCA
>JAYVMZ010000202.1:0-2114 GCA_043758735.1 Betaproteobacteria bacterium | reverse complement strand
CTCATGGCGTGCCCTCCTCCGTAAGTTGTCTGGCGCCCATCCATTGCAATTGACGCGGGCGCTTACGGCACTCAACGCACGTTCGGCCGATACGTTAACGCCGGCTAGCCTGGGATTTATCACGCAAAGTAACCGCTGCGATGCAGCGATGCACCGGCGTTCGAAATACAGGAAAAGACCGCTTCTTTGTCGCCCGGTGGCGACGAAGACATGACTATCAGACGCGCTTTTGCAGCGGTTGCACGGCGGCGGCGTCCAGCTTGACGAAACGAAAGCCCTGGTCGAGCAGCAGTTGCAGGCCTTCGGCCATGCCTTTGCCGGTGTCCGACGCGGGTTTGTTCAGGTGGGCGATGATGATGTCGCCGCTACGGACCTTCTTCAACCGCCCGACAATCTTCTTTTTATCGAGGGTGGCGCCGCTATCCGCGTTGACCGAGAACCCGGCGAGTTTGAACCCCATCGCTTCGATGGCCTTGATCGCCTCGGGATCGTATTCCCCGGTGGCGCCCCGATACCAGTGCGGCGCTATTCCCGTAGCGGCCTTGATGGCCTCGGCACCCCCGGAGACTTCTCGCCTGAGCTGCTTCAGGTCGGCCATCCCGGCGAGTCCATACACGTTGCGATCAGCGCCGATGATCGCGGGCACGTGGTTGGCGCCGTGATTCTCGATGTCGAACAGATCGGCATGCGCTTTCAGCGTCGCAAGCGCGTCCGGGTTGCGCCGGATCCAGCGGCGGGTCGCGAATATCGTCGCATGGATGCGATGTTCGATCAGGAAGTTCGCAAGTAGCGCATCGAAGCTGCCTTCGCAAGCGTCCAGCGTCAGCGCCACGACCTTGCCCGTCTCGCCCGCAGGCAACACAAGCTGATGATGCAATTCGATGGGCTGCACGTCTTGCGCAGCGGCAGCGAGCGACGACAACAGCAACAAAATCGGAAGCAAGAACGGTTTCATGACGCCATTAACGTTCACCGGACCGTTCGGTTGAACCTTCAATGCAATACCCTGAACCAGAGGTAGGCCCAGGAAATCGCCAGAGTCGCCAGGGTCACTGGGATTCCGGTCGCGGCATGGCGTCGCCAGTCGATATATACGCCACGCGCGTGCGCCGCATCGACTACGATGATGTTGGCGATGCTGCCCACGATCAGCAGATTGCCGGCCAGCGTACTGGCGAGTGCCATTATCGGCCCGGCCAGTTGGTGGGTGGCGACCGGCAGCAGCAGCATGACCGCGGGTACGTTGGACACGATGTTCGAAAGGACGAATGTCGATACAAAGAGAGGAAGTGGCTGGTGCAGGTCCGCGCCGTGCGCGGCCAGGTAGCGGATGAACTGGCTGCTCAGGCCGGTCTTTTCCAGCGCATGGTTGACGACGAACAGCCCCATGAACAGCACCAGCAACTGCCAGTCCACGAGTCCGAGCATTTTTCTGGAATGCAGCCGGCGGCTCATCATCAACACGCCCGCGGCAGTCAGCGCGATCACTTCGCGCGGCATGGGTGCGAACAGGAACAGGACAAATACCGCTGCCGCAACCGACAGGCCTTTCGTCATTTGCCAGCCATCCACGCGCGGCCCCGGTTCGACGTGGGCCGGGACCGCATCGGTCGCCGCCCCTTCGGCCGTCAGCATCCAAAGCCCGCGGCTGCGCCAGACGATGATGACCCACACCACGAACAGTCCGAGGATGACGGGAATCGCCGCTTCCAGCAGATAGCGCGAAAACGAAAGCTTCAGCGTCTCCCCGATCAGCATGTTCTGCGGATTGCCGATCAAGGTCAGCGCCGAACCGACGTTAGCGCTGCACGCCAGCGCCAACAGATAGGGAGTGGGATTGAGCCGCCGCGCCAGGCAGATGTCGATCAGCACCGGCGCCATCGCCAGGCAGATGACGTCGTTGCTGAATACCGCCGACAGCGCCGCGACGATGACGATCAATGCCGCCAGAAGTTTTGGCGGCGACAGCGGCAAATGGCCGGTCTTGTACGTGACCCAGGTGTAGAAGCCGCCCATGCGCAACTGCGCCGACACCACCATGAAGGCAAACAGGAGGATCAGCGTCGGCACGTGCACAGCTTCCCATGCTTCCTCCAGGCTCAGCGCGCCGGCAC
>JAYVMZ010000201.1:0-7776 GCA_043758735.1 Betaproteobacteria bacterium | reverse complement strand
TTGGCAAAAAGTGTGATCTGACCAGGTAAGTACAAAACCTGCATTCCCTCCAGAACGTATCTACTCGAATCTCGTGTACGACCTTGAAAAGAGCCGACCTCGCAAAAAGCAAAGGCAAGAAAATTGACCGCCAGATGAGCCAGTCCGCTACCCCCGGCCGCTTCGGCCAGGGTGCGGCAGCGGTAATGGACCGGCGCGAGCAGCGCAAGCGCGACCAGGCGCTCGGCCTGGTGCCGTTCGCGATCAAGCTGGAAGGCGAACTCGTAAAACAACTGCAGTCGCTCGCCCAGGAACGCGGCATACCGCTGAACGAACTGACGGCCGATCTCCTCAGGAAAGGCCTGAAAACCAAGTAGCCCATCCATAACTCCAACGCGCTACACGCCCAGGGTATCCGTGGCTAGAATCCGTTTTTGACCTTTCCCACAAGCCGCCATGTCGTCCGCCAAAACCCTCCACGATCTGACCGCCACGTCCGACTACGACCCGAATTCCATGCCGGTGGAAAAAGCGCGCGAACACATCCGCGCTTTTCTTTCGCCGGTGACGACTGTTGAACGCCTGAGCATCCGCGCCACGCTCGGGCGCGTGCTGGCTGAGGATGTGATCTCGCCGGTGAATGTGCCACAGCACGACAACTCGGCCATGGACGGTTACGCAGTGCGCTTCGCCGACTTGAAATCCGACGCAGAATCCACGCTGAAAATAGTTGGGGCGTCGTTTGCCGGCAAGCCCTACCAAGGCACGCTAGCAGCAGGTCAAGCCGTGCGCATCATGACGGGAGCGGTGATTCCTGCCGGCGCGGACAGCGTAGTGCAGCAGGAGCGCGCGCGAGCTTCCGCAGATCAGGTCAGCGTCATGCCGCTGCCGAAGAAAGGCACGAACACGCGTAGCGCGGGCGAAGATCTGCGCGCAGGCGAAGCGGCGCTTAAACGCGGCCAGCCGATCCGGCCTGCCGAAATCGGCATGATGGCTTCACTCGGCATCGGCGAGGTCGCGGTCTATCGCAAGTTGCGGGTGGCGTTCTTCTCGACTGGCGACGAACTCGTTGCGGTCGGCACGCCGCTGGGCCCAGGCCAGATTTATGACAGCAACCGCTATACGATCTACGGCCTGCTCGTGCGGCTGGGTTGCGAAGTGCTGGACATGGGCGTGATCCGCGATACGCCAGAGGATGTCGAACAGGCGTTCAAGGATGCCGCGCAGTCAGCCGACGTGGTGATTACCAGCGGCGGCGTTTCCGTCGGGGAAGCGGACTACGTCAAACAGGTGCTCGATCGCCTTGGCGAAGTGCGGTTCTGGAAAATTGCAATGAAGCCCGGCCGGCCGCTTGCCTACGGCAAAATCGGCGATGCGCATTTCTTCGGCCTGCCCGGCAATCCAGTCGCCGTCATGGTTACGTTCTATCAGTTTGTGCGCGACGCGCTGCTGCATTTGCAGGGGCAGACCCGGACCATCCCGCTGCCGACCCAGAAGGTCGTCTGCACTTCCGCGATCAAGAAAGCGCCGGGCCGTACGGAATTCCAGCGCGGCATTCTTTCGCGCGATACAACCGGTCAGTGGAGCGTGCGCACCACCGGCGACCAGGGTTCCGGCATCCTGTCTTCGATGAGCCAGGCCAACTGCTTTATCATCCTGCCTACCGATCAAGGCAACGTCCCGGCAGGATCGGAAGTGGATATTCAGCTGCTCGAAGGACTGATCTGATCGATCCCGTCAGCGAACGTTGATTTCCACGCGCCGATTCTTCGGCTCCGCGATTCCATCCGCGGTTGTCACCAGAGGCTCGCGCTTGCCCCGTCCCTCGACCGTGATGTTGACCTCGGCAATGCCGCGGCGGATCAGTTCGGCACGGACATGCTCGGCGCGCTGTAGCGAGAGCTTGTCGTTGTACTGGGCCGCGCCGACTGCATCAGTGTGACCGATGACCAGTATTTCCGACGCAGACCGCGTAGCCAGTTCGGCAAAAATCTTATCGATCTCCGCCTCGGACTTAGGCGTGAGTTCGTCTCTGGCTTCGAGGAAATACAACAGGAATTTCGCCGGCTCGCCCGGCAGCGCGGCGAGGACAATGGCGAATTCCCGCTTTGCCCGTTCCGCATCGTAAGTCGACTCCGTAATCATGCCGGGACCTTCGATCAACGCTGTTGCATAGGCTTTGTCGAGAAGGATGGCAACGCCGTCCTGACGAACCACGACACCGCCGATTGAGCCGTCCTTCTTGGGCAGAATTGTGATCTGGTCATGCGCCGTCTTCTCGGGCGCAGAGATCGCGGGCGGCGCAGGCTCCGGAGCAACGACCATGACTGGCTCCGGCGAGAGCAGCGGCGCATGGCTGTACTGAACCGCCTCCCGTTCGGGGTCGGGTTGCACCGGCGCCGGCCACAGCCAGGAACAACCGGAAAGCAGCACCAGGAGTGCAACGACTAAGCCGCCGCGCAGCAAGTGCCACGCAGTGGAACTGCGGCGTCGGGCGCCGATAAGACAGACTGTTATGAAATGCCCCTGGGCCATGGCTCCCCCCCTTTTGCTATTGTCGGTTTTTACCGCCACGTGATATTGACTATAGTTACGCTGCACGCACGCTTCGTGCTGCAGCCAGAGATAACACACCCTCGGCGCTCGGCAAATTGAGAATGCCAAGCAGAGAGGGGGAAGCACCGGGAGGCACCGCAATATGGGGCATAGGGACAAAGCCGACACACAATGGCGATACGATCTGACGCCTGAACAATACCAGGTGCTGCGCGAGGAGGGCACCGAGCGCCGCTTTACCAGCCCACTGAATGCGGAATACCGCAAGGGCGTTTTCGTCTGTGCGGGCTGCGGGGAACCGCTGTTCAATTCGGACATGAAATACGACAGCAAGACCGGATGGCCAAGCTTCTTCACGTCCATCGCGGACGCCATCGAAACCAAGGTAGACAGAAATTTGTTCGCGCAGCGCACCGAGTATCACTGCGCGGGATGCGGGGGACATCAGGGCCACGTGTTCGAGGACGGTCCAAACCCGACAGGCCTGCGTTACTGTAACAACGGCGTGGCGCTGAAATTCATTCCCGACTGAAGCCGACCTCTTGGCTAGGTGTTCACCCGCCCGCGATAGCAGACCTTGTCGTTGGCATCCAGGCCGATGACCATCCACGATCCGATTCCCACTTTCCACAGCAGAAAATAGACTGCGCCGGATTTCCTGATCTCCTCGCAATCGCGGTAAGGCGTCGCGCCCTCGCGGCAGAATGTCAATGCTTTGTCTTCTTTGCGGGGAGGCGTTCCAACGGTCGAGATGGCCTCTGACCGCGACATTCCGATCTTTACCTGGCTGAATGTGTCGCCGGGCCACAGGAACAGCCAGGCGAGGCCTGCCACGCCGATCACCAGGATGAATGACTCGATGCGCCCCCAGCCGCATTGCCTGAATCGGCGCAGGCAAGGGGCATCCATCAGTTTTTGCAATTCGTTGGCGAAATGGTGAGGAGATGACGGATGAGATCGACAGGATTGGCCGCGAAGTTCACTTCAGGCTCCGGTTCGGACATGATCTGCTTATTGTTTCTCACGGAAAAACCCCACGTCAATCCTGCCCTGACTTCGTACACGCCCTCCCGCAATTTAGCCAGCGCGCCGCTCACACAGCGGTCCCGAACAGACTCCCGATACCCGCTGTGACCGTCATCGCCAGCGCTCCCGAGAACGTCACGCGGATCGCACCCATAACGGTCCGCGCTCCCCCTCGCCCGTGCTGCCATCGCACCGAGAATTGCCAGAAACACCACCGATGCGCCCCCCACCGAGGGAATCAGATGCATATCCGGAACGACGGCAGCGACCAGCAGCGGCATGGCCGCTCCGACTGCGAAGCTGGCAGCCGACGCAAGTGCCGCCTACATCGGCCGCGCCCGCTGTGTCTCGGAAATGCCGAATTCATCCCGGACGCGCGCAGCCAGCCGATGTTCTCGGTACGGTGGTATTCCCAGTGGCGTGTCCGTATTTTTTCGATCCATGATGTTAGGTTTTGTACTTGCCGAAATGACCAGATCGTCCGACTCGTCCATTGCCACCATCTTGCGCTACGCGGGCGCAACCCTGCGCAAAACATCCTCCAGCATCGAGAGCATGAGGTCGGTCTCGCCCTGGGAAAGATTCAGCGCCGGCATGAAGCGCAGCAGGTTGGGTCGCGGCGCATTCAGCAGCAGGCCGTCATCGCGCGCGACTTCCACCACATTCGCCGCGATATCGCGCTTTAGATCGAGCGCCACCAGCAGGCCGCGCCCCCGTACCTCTCCGAGACTGCGTCTGGAAGAAAGCGCGGCCAGTTGTTTCACGAGATAGTCCCCGCGCGCCTGCACTTCCTGGAGGAATCCCGGGCCGAGCATCGTATCCATGATCGCGCCGCCGACCGCCGCCATGAGCGGATTGCCGTTGAACGTGCCGCCCTGATCGCCGGGCTCGAAACAGGAAACCCGCTCCGACGCGACCAATGCCGCCAGCGGAACGCCGCCGCCCAGCCCCTTGCCGAGGGTCATGATGTCCGGCTCGATGCCGGAATATTCATAGCCCCATAATTTTCCGGTCCGGCCCACGCCGGTCTGGATTTCGTCGACGATGAGCAACAAACCGTGTTTTTGCGTCAGCTCGCGCAGTTCGCGCATGAATGCATCCGTTGCGATGATGACGCCGGTCTCGCCCTGGATGGGCTCCAGCATGACCGCCACAGTCTTATCGCTAATCAGGCGCTCAACCGAGGCAAGGTCGTTGAGTTTCGCTTTCGGAAACCCCGGCACCTTCGGCTCGAACAAATCGCGGAACTGCGGCTTGCCCGATGCCGACATCGTGGCCAGCGTGCGGCCATGGAATGAATCCTCGAAAGTGATGATCTCGTAGGCGCCGCTTTTGTTCTTTGCCCCCCACTTGCGCGCAAGCTTGATCGCGCCTTCGTTGGCTTCGGCCCCGCTGTTGGTAAAGAACACGCGATCGAAGCAACTGTGCTCGACGATACGTTGCGCGAGCCGCATGGAAGGTTCGTTGTAGAACGCGGGGCTGGGCGAGATCAGTATGCGCGACTGTTCGAGCAACGCCTGCGTAATCACCGCCGGGCTGTGGCCGAGGCAGTTGACCGCCCAGCCCTGGATGAAGTCGAGGTAGCGCTTGCCTGCGTGATCCCACAGCCAGGAGCCTTCGCCGCGGACAAATACCAGTGGTGGCCTGGTCGTGATCTCCATCAGCGCACTGGCGGGAAAGTCGTCGAATTTCATGACTCGATCCTCTCGTGTTCAGTTCAAAAACAAAGGCCGCACGATCATGCGGCCTTTCGATAACGCTGGGTGCTGCAAATCAGGGCTGTCGTCGGCCGCACGAACGCATCCCGCTGCTCGCAGAGTGACGTCGAAGCACGCTTGTGATTTGAGTTTCCATGCGCCCGATTGTGATGCGGGGATCGCCGCGGGTCAAGGGTCGCAAGCGGGATACCGACCCGGCTCACTCTTCCTTCGCAGATCCGCAGGCCGTTCCCTGGTGAAACACCAATTGCCATCCCAGTCCGGTGCGCGTCCAGATGGAACTTCGCAATGAATGGGATTCATTTCCGTCGGAACGTCGCAGGACAGTCGCATACCTGACCAGCGCGACCGACGGTGCCAGCGCCATTGCGGAAAATCCATGCAGTGACAACTGGCCATCGAAAGGCTTGTCCGTGGTGTCCAGGATGGCCGCCTTGTCGTAGACGCGGCCGGACCTTCCGTATTCCATGAAGTCGTCGGCAAGCAGCGCGGACATATTTTCCCGGGAGCGGCGGACTTCGGGGCGCAGCAGCGTCTCCTCGAGCCTCTTCAATTCCTCTACGACTTCGTCGGATAGTTCCATGGGTCGCATACCAGCATCGCTAACTGACACGGTGGAAAAATCGGTATTGTATTGCCCTCTTCCGCAAAAAGGACCGGCACTTGTCGCGCGCCCAACGCCTGCCCGATTTGATTCAGCTTCTGCGCGGCCACCACTATCCGGTGAGCGGCGGCAAGCTCGCATCCGAACTCGACATCAGCCTGCACACGCTGTATCGCGACATCGCCGCGCTGCAGGCACAAGGCGCGACCATCGATGGCGCACCGGGACTCGGTTATGTCTTGCGTCCCGGATTCCTGTTGCGTATTCCAGCGAAGTTGAACGGCAAATCCGACGATGTTGAACGCGCGGGGAAGCGCGTTGCGTGATGGTCAGATTTTATCGTAAGTGTTCAACATCGTGTTCAATGTAGTGCTGGCACTGATTGGTGATCATGATTCGCTTTTGTCTGGTGTTTTTTTGCGCAGCGACTCGCCTTTGAGGGCAAGACGGTGACTCTGATTCCCCTGGGATGAGCCGACCCGTCGATTTTGGGATCATGTCTGTTTAGGCCCAACGTTCCGCTTGACTGGCCCGGAACAGCGGCGCGAAGCGACGCTGTGGAGGGTCCGTGTCGAAGCGGGGGTTAGGCCTGCGCATGCAATGCCAGCCGTTCGTTGATGAACCTTACGGTGTTCTCGTACTTGGCCTGCACGTCACGAGGTAATTCCGCGAAAGGCCCGAACGCCTGTTCGAAAGCATGGTAAAGGCTAAGCGGGATACAGACGTAATGGGGGTGTATCAGATTTAAATCGGCGTTCGCTGCAAAAGTGTATCAATTTTAAATCGGCGTTGACAACATAGCGCGATTGCTCGGGCGACACCCGACCACGATTGGGCGCGAGGTGCGGCGCAACGCGACCCATTGCGATGGACACTACCGAGCCGAGAAAGCTCACAGCTACGCTATCGCCAGGCGTCGAAGCTGCCGCAGAGGCTCTCAGTTCTGCGCCGAAGACATGCGGCGGGTGACGGCGATGCTCAGTCGCAAGTGGAGCGCAGAGCAGATTTCCGGGATCTTGGCCAAGACAGGCGTGCTTCGTATCAGTCACGAGACGATCTACCGACGCATTCGATGGGACAAGAAGGCCGGGGGAACCTTGTGGCGGCACACTCGCATCATGTCCAAGTTCGCGCGCAAGCGTTATCGCAGCCACGACTCCCGTGGCGTGCTCCCCGGCAAGAGGCCTATCGGGGACAGACCTATTGAAGTCGAGGGACGTCGACGTATCGGGCACTGGGAAGGCGATACTGTTATTGGCAGCGATCTGCGACATTGCGTTCTCACTCTGGTGGAACGAAAGACTGGATTCGCGATCATCAAGAAGCTCACAGCGCGCACCAAGGACGAGGTCACGCGCGCTGCAACCAGAGCAATCCGCAGCCACTGCCGCCACTTCAAGACAATTACTTTCGACAACGGCACCGAGTTTCATGACTACTCACTCCTCGAGGCACGCTTCCCGGTCAAGGTCTACTTCGCCACGCCCTATCACTCGTGGGAAAGAGGCAGCAACGAAAACTTCAACGGACTGCTCCGGCAGTACTTGCCCAAAGGCATGTGCATGCGCGCAGTCACACAGGCTCAGTGCGATCATATCGCTGACGATCTGAACAACCGACCGAGAAAACGTTACGGCTTCGACACGCCTCACAAGCTCTATCATCGGAACTAAGCAGAGTTGCGCTTGCTCGTTGAATCTACGCTTTAGAACAATTTCACCACGGAGGCACAGAGGGCACTGAGGAAACCTGACCGAATTGTTCTAATGCAGTTGCGATGTCGCCAGTACGCTTTCAGCGCGCGCATTGATTGCCACCGTAAGCTGCACCCGAGCACTTCTTGATCGTTGACGTTTTTCCTCTGCGCCCTCTGTGCCTCTGTGGTCAGTATCG
>JAYVMZ010000200.1:0-5852 GCA_043758735.1 Betaproteobacteria bacterium | reverse complement strand
CCTCTTCTTCGCAGCTCGCTTCACCATGATGATCCCCCATATTCGGACAGGCCGAGATGGGATAGAAGTGTATCATTTTATTTACGGATAATCTCTAAGGAGGCGACAGCTCATGTCCGCATTTGAACGGACTCGATGGAGCGTTCGACGCGCCGGGATGGCGGCGGCGATCCTGATCGTGACGGCGTTGCCCACTTGGTCCGAAGGCGAAAGCCTCGCGCCCGATGTGCTGGTCAGGAAGGTTGTCAACGATGTGCTCATCGCCATCAGGAATGCAACCGCGAAGGCCGCGAAAAGGCCATGGCGCTCGCCAAGCAGAAGATCCTTCCCCATATCGACTTCGAGCGCATGACGCTCGCAGTGGGCCGGGCTTGGCGCAGTGCGAACGCCCGGCAACGCGAAGCGCTGATCGCACAATTCAGCACCCTGATCACGCGCACATATTCAGCCGCGATCGACGTCTACGACGGCCACGAAACGCAGGTCGATCCCCTGCAACTCTCCCCAGGGGACACCGACGTCATCGTCCGGTCCCGCTTCAAAAAGTCAGGGGCGCAGCCCGTCGAGGTGAACTATGCCATGTCGACATCCGCGCAAGGCTGGAAGGTATATGACATCAGGGTGGAGAACGTGAGCCTGGTGATTACCTACCGCTCGCAGTTCGGCGAGCAGATCACGCGCAGCGGCATCGACGGGCTCATCCAGTCCCTCGCGGAAAAGAACCGCACTTCATCGCCGTACCAAAACCCTTGCCGCCCTGGCTTTCCCGTGTGCACCGATCGCGCGCATCAAGGGAAGCGTTCGCAGTGACTCTTGCGCGATTGGGCCAGAGCGATCCCTGTGTTCAGGGCATGAGGTAATAGGCGGCCGTCGCACCGCGGTTGGCCCTGGCTTTGGCCAGCTCGTTGCGCGCGACTATGCGAAGGTGGACCTCGTCTGGCCCGTCGAAGAAGCGCATTGCGCGCCCCCAAGTCCACAGGAAGGCCAACGGCGTGTCTGGTGTCAAGCCCATTGCGCCGAATGCCTGGATGGCACGATCGAGCACCCGGGTCTGCAGCTGGGCAGCAACGAGCTTGATGGCCGATACGTCGATGCGGGCAGCCTGGTTGCCTTGTCGGTCCATCAGCCAGGCTGCACGCAGCACGAGCAGCCTGGCTTGATCTATCTCGACACGGGAGTGGCCGATCCAGTCCTGCACATTGGCGTAGTCGCTCAGGTGCTTGCCGAACGCGCGGCGCTCGAGGACACGCTCGCTCATCATCTCGAGCGCCAACTCGCATTGACCAATCGAGCGCATGCAATGGTGCACCCGGCCTGGTCCGAGCCGCGCCTGCGCCAGCGAAAAGCCCATGTCTTGCTCACCGAGCAGGTTCCCCACCGGGACCCGCACATCCTTGAACAGCAGTTCGCAGTGCCCCTCGGGAGAGACGTGGTGCATGATCGGGACGTTGCGCACCACTTCTACGCCCGGCGTGGTCATGGGCACGAGAACCATCGAATGCCGGCCGTGCGGATCTGCGTCCGGCGACTCGTCGGACAGGCCCATCACGATGGCGACTTTGCAGTTGGGATGTGCCGCGCCGGTGATGAACCACTTGCGTCCATTGATCACATACTCGTCACCCTCGCGCCGGATGGTCGTGCGGATGTTCGTCGCGTCGGAGGAGGCGACGTCGGGTTCGGTCATCGCGAAGCAGGAGCGAATGTCTCCTTCAAGCAGGGGTTTGAGCCAAAGATCCGACTGTTCCGGTGTGGCGAACAGATGCAGCAGTTCGATGTTGCCAGTGTCCGGCGCATTGCAGTTGAACACCTCCGCGGCCCAGGGAATCCGCCCCATGATCTCGGCCATCGGCGCGTATTCCAGATTGCTCAGGCGTGTGCCGGGCTCATTTTCGCGCAGCTCCGGCAGGAAGAGATTCCAAAAACCGTCCTGCTTGGCAAGCGCCTTCAGCGGCTCGACCACCGCGGTGGGATACGCGCCGTGCTGTGCCTGGCGATGCCACGCCGGATTGGCAGGCAGAACATGGCGCTGCATAAACTTGCGCAGCGAATCCTGCATCGCTTCATTTTCGGGTTGGTACTGAAAGTCCATCGCGTTTCCTTATGGTGCGAATGCGTCACCATTCGCACCCGCTTCATCAAAGCGGCGGCGCAGCTATGACCAGGCGTTGTGCACCACCCGCTGGATCAAAAAAGGGGCGACATCAGCACGCAGAGCATCAGCATGGCCGCCGCCGGGGCGGTTACTGGTCCGCCGTTTTGGGACGCCCGGGTCCGATCGCATTGTCCGGCCGCGCCTTCAGGTAGGCATAGAGATCGAGAATGTGCGGCTTCATGCCCGGATCGTCCGGCCATACCGGCATGGTGACCGTGCCGGCCGGCCCGCGCCGCTGGTGCGACACCTCGTCATCAACGGAATCGCGCAGTGCCTTCGAAGACCCACTGCCCGGTATTCCCAATATCCGGTAACGCACGAGGACTTTATTCGCGAACTGGATCTGCGACATCGTCTTCAAGTTCTTGCGCAGATCGGGCGCCACCTCTGTACCAGTGGCGTCCTGCCCGTGGCACATGAAGCAGGTCAGGTGGTAGGTGAACCAGCCCGCGTAAGCCCCTTTGTCGAGTTTTCCATCGACGATGCGATACGTTCCCGGCGGCGGACCGGCATCGTCGGCGCAGAGTTCGCCGGCCGTCGCCACAAGGAACGCACTGGCGATCAGGAGTACGCTCAACCGCTGGGCATGGATCGACATTTGGTTTCTCCGAACGCTGTGATGATATGCGCAGGCTACAATAATGTTCGCGCCCCGACTTGACCTGCATCAAAGTGGGCGGGTCGGGCTTGCAGGGGCGCGAACGCCGCGCCATGCCCCGCTCTCACATCACCTTCGAGTACGCCACCTGTTGGCGCCCTTCACGGATGTAGCGATCGAAAACCATGCAGACGACGCGCACCAGCAGCCGTCCTTTCGCCGTTACGACGATCGAATCGGGCCGCAGTTCGACGAGCCCGTCGAGTGCCAGGCGTTCCAGATCCAGCAGGTCGGCCGCGAAATATTCGCGAAAATCCAGAGCGAAGGCGAGCTCGATGGATTTGAACGTCAGCCGGAACTGGCACGCGAGAGCCTGGATCACGGCGCGCCGGACGAGGTCGTCCGCGGTCAACTCCATTCCACCGGCTATCGGCAGATGTCCATCATCCAGCGCGCGGTAATAGTCGTCGAGGATCTTGCGGTTCTGGTTGTACGTGGCGCCGACTCGACCGATTGCTGAAACGCCGAATCCCAGCATGTCGCACTCCGGACGCGTCGAGTAACCCTGAAAGTTGCGTTGCAGGCGACCTTCGCGCTGCGCCACGGCAAGCTCGTCCGTGGGCTTGGCAAAATGATCCATGCCGATATAAACATAACCGGCGCCAGTCAGGCGGCGGATCGCAAGCGTCATGATCTGCAACTTCGCATCGGCCGAAGGCAGATCGGCGGCGACGATGCGCCGCTGCGGCTTGAACCGGTGCGGCAAGTGCGCATAGCTGTAAAGCGCGATGCGGTCCGGATCGAGCGCGAGCACACTGTCGATCGTGGCGTTGAACGTCTCGACAGTCTGTTTCGGCAACCCGTAGATGAGATCTACGCTCACCGAGCGGAAGCCGGCCGCGCGCGCTTCGCCGATTACACGCCGCGTCACGCTTTCTGGCTGGACGCGATGCACGGCATGCTGCACCGCCGGGTCGAAATCCTGCACGCCGACGGATACACGGTTGAATCCGAAGTCCGTTAGAAACGCCATCATGTCCGGCTCGATGCTGCGCGGATCGACTTCGATCGAGCATTCGCAATCGGCGCTGCGCTCGAACCGCGTGTCGATCGTGTCGAACAGCGCACGCATTTCATCGCGCTGCAGGAACGTCGGCGTGCCCCCGCCCCAATGCATCTGGCTTACGCGCCGGTCGCCGCCGAGCCGGTCCGCCACCATGCCGATTTCCTTCTGCAGGTAACCCACATACCTTGCCGACTTGCCACGATCGCCAGTCACGATCTTGTTGCACGCGCAATAGAAACACACGGTACTGCAAAACGGCACGTGAACGTACAGCGACAGCGGGCGATGTGCGCTACCGCTGCCTCGCTTCGAGAGCCACCGGTTGTAATCGTGCTCGCCGAACCCCTGCGAAAAGCGGTCCGCGGTCGGATACGAGGTATATCTGGGTCCGCTGACGTCGTATTTGCGGATCAGCGCCGGGTCGATCACCAGATCGGAAGAGGAATAGTCCATCGCCTGTTATGAGTCGCGACGCCGATACGGCGCCGATCGCTTGGAACTATGCCGAATTCCCGCACAAAAGAGCTTGACCTGCGTCAAACCTTTCATCGGAGCGGGCGCGTTAAGAATGTCAGATGCCCCACGGCAGCGGAACGCGCGCGCGGGCGACGGTGACGATGTAGCAGAACACAAGCAGCGCCAGCACCCAGGCGATGATTCTCACGCGCCGCGTGCGTCCACCCCGCAGCGCCACGATCCCCAAAACGATGTAGACCGCCAGCGCGACAACCTTGGCAGTCAGCCAGGATTGCACGAAGGGATATTGCGCCGTCAGCACGGCCAGGGCGATCGCGCTGACCAGCAGAACCGTATCGACGGCATGCGGCACCACGCGTACCCAGCGCGCCGCGAGTTTTCCGGGCGCAGCCATCATCCACAGCCCACGCAGGAAAAACAGGGTGAAACTCGCGATCACCGCTGCCACATGAATGGACTTCAGCAGCAGATAGCTCAACCGCCGAAGCTCCAGCCGTGACTGCCTGCTACGGCGCCCGCTATCGTGATCACGCTTAGTGCAAGCAATACCCAGTGCAGCCGAACGATGATTGCAAGCGTGCCGTCCGGGTCACGCTGCGCGCGTGCCTGGAACCAGCGATGCAGCCACAGCGGTTCGAACACGAATAACATGAGCGTGAAAATCACCCAGAGCAGCACCATCGCGTGCATCCACCAGAAATGCGCATGCGCAAAGCGGCCCCATGCTTCAAGTTTGTACGTGAGGTAGAACCCGCTCAGTCCGGTGAGCAGCGTCGTCACCCTCGCCTGCCGCGAAAAACCGGCTTCCACGCTTTCGAAAAATTTGACACGTTCCGCCGGCTCGCGCACTCGCTTCACCGCGGGCAGCAGCACTGACGTGACGAAGGCCACCCCTCCGATCCACAGCACCACGCCTGCAACGTGCAGGACACGGGCAAGGTAATAGTCCTTCATTGGCGTTTGATTCGGTCCATGTCCGCGATCCGGAAACCGCGCAATACGCGTATTCGTTCGGCACCCTAACACGGATATTCGTCCAAAAAATTGGATCCAGGTCAAGGTGCCCGCCACGGCTAATTCCATTTCTAATTCAATAGTGCATCAATAATCCACGGCCAGGCGACGATGGACTTGATGCGTGCAGTGTCCAGCTCGAAGTCTCTGAGTGCGATTTCGAGGTGATCCTCGAGCGCATCGAGGCTGTCGAAGACGCGGTTGTGAAATCGTTTCTCGCGCAACTCGTCCCAGACGTGCTCGACCGGGTTGAGTTCGGGTGCGTACGGCGGCAAGCTGAGCAGCCGGATGTTGGGTGGGGGCCGAAGCTCGCCGCAGGTGTGCCAGCCTGCGCCGTCGAGCACCATCACGATGTGCTCGTGCGGGTGGCGTTGGCCGACCTCGTCGAGGAACAGCTGCATGCAGATCGTATTGACGTGGGGCAGGATCAGCGAGTCGAGTTCGCTGCGTATTCCGGACCATCGTGACCGCGATTTCCGGACGAACGTGACCGACGATTCCGTTTGATCGTGACCGGGGATTGCGTTTGATCGTGACCGATT
>JAYVMZ010000199.1:0-5093 GCA_043758735.1 Betaproteobacteria bacterium | reverse complement strand
GGCATGTCGGACGATCTCGAAGCGGCCATTGCCGAAGGGGCGACCCTGGTCCGCGTCGGCCGCGCGATTTTCGGCGAGCGCCCGCAAGGACCAGGCTAGGAAGTGATTTGCCCGCTACGGCGGCGCCCACCTATACTGCTCGGCCGGACCTGCCCGTAATGGCGCCGGCAAGACAACGATGGCCGGCATGAGCGGCCCAACTACGGTACTGCGAACATGGGGGAATACAGAATGAACAGAAGGAACTGGATACTGGCGGCCGGGCTGTTGCTGACGATGCCTGGAATGGCTTTGGCGGCCAAGCCGGGCTACATGAATGTGAAGGAAAGCGTCGAAATCCATGCTCCGCCTGCCAAGGTCTGGAGCCTGGTCAAGGACTGGAACGGCCTGCACAAGTGGCATCCGGCTTTCTCGAACGCAGAAATCAAATCCGGCGCGAACAACAAGGTCGGCGCCGTACGCACGCTGACCATGGCCGGCGACGGAGCCAAGTTCGACGAGGAACTGGACGGATTCAGCGAAAAAAACAGAAAGTACAGCTACCGGATCATCAGCGATTCGCCGCTGCCCGTCGTGGACTACTCGTCGACCATCCTGGTCAAGTCGGGCAAGGCCAAAGGCACGTCCGTCCTTGTCTGGAAAGGCAAATTCAAGCGCAAGGTGGCCGACAATCCCCCGGCAGGCCAGGATGACGCCAGCGTCAAGAAGGCGATCATCGGCGCGTATCAGGCAGGACTGCAAAACGTCAAGAAACTCGCGGAGAAGTAACCGGCCGGCGACGCGGCGCGGACGCTGTCCGCGCCGTCCGCATTCGCGCGGGCGTCAGTTCCGCTTCGATTCCATATCATGCGCATACTTTTCATAGGCGGCGGCAATATGGCCACCGCGTTGATCGGCGGTTTGCTGCAACAGGGATTCAAGCCCGGCGACCTGCGTGTCGTGGAGGTCTCGGAAGAAGCGCGCGCACGCCTGCAGCAGCAATTCGGCATCCGTGCCGTTGCCGCGATCGACCAGGAAATACCCGAGGACGCCGTGCTGCTGGCGGTGAAACCGCAGCAGATGCGCGCGGCGGCGAAGGCGTTGCGCGTGAGCCTGAAAGGCCAATTGGTCATCAGCATCGCGGCCGGTATCCGTACCGCCGACCTGGCCCGCTGGCTCGGCGGCCATGAGCGCATCGTGCGCGTGATGCCCAATACCCCTGCGCTGATCCGCGCGGGCGTGTCCGGAATGTATGCTGGCGCCGCCATAAAACAGGCCGACCGGGATAACACACAGAACATCCTTGGCGCGGTCGGCGGCGTGGTTTGGGTGCGAGACGAAGCGGACATCGATGCGGTCACCGCCATTTCCGGGAGCGGTCCGGCTTATGTTTTTTACTTTATCGAAGCGCTGGAACAGGCGGCTGTCGAGCTGGGCCTGACCGATGTGCAGGCGCATGACCTCGCCGTGCAGACTTTCGTTGGCGCGAGCAAGCTGGCGGCCGGGAGTGACGAACCAGCGGCTGTATTGCGCGCGCGTGTGACCTCCAGGGCGGGCACTACGGAGGCGGCGCTGAGCGCCATGGAAGCCGGCGACGTAAAACGCAGGATCATGGACGCATTGCGCGCCGCGGCCCGGCGGTCGAAGGAACTCGGCGATGAATTCGGCAGAGACTAGGCGGCGAAAAAAGAGATGAATCAGGCACTGATATTTCTGCTGAATACTTTCCTCGGCCTGTTTTCACTGGCGCTACTGACGCGTTTTTATCTGCAGGCCGTGCGCGCGCCGGCGCGCAATCCGCTGTCGCAGTTTCTCGCTGCGCTGACCGATTTCATCGTGCGCCCGACGCGGCGCGTGGTGCCCGGCCTGTGGGGCTACGATCTTTCCACACTGTTGCTGGCGTGGCTGACGGAACTGCTGCTGGCAGGCGCCGTACATGCGTTGAGCGGTCGTTCGTTCGGGCCTGCCGTGGGTAGCGTGGCAGTCGGGCTGATGCTGTTCGCCGCACTGAACCTGGTCAAACTGTTCATTTATATCCTGATGGTCGCCGTGTTCGCGCAGGCCATCCTGTCATTCGTTGCGCCGCGCGGCCCGGCAACCGCCGTTCTCGCGGCCCTGACGCGGCCGTTTCTCGGCCTGTTCCAGCGCCGCATTCCCCCGGTGGGTGGCGTGGACCTTTCCCCGCTGTTCGTGCTGGTCATCTGCCAGGTCCTGCTGATATGGCCGTTGCCTGCGCTGGAACAGGCCATCAAACCCATGCTGTGAACGAACCCGACGAAACGTGGTATCGCTACGATGCGGACCGTGAGCTGCTGACGCTGATCCTGCACGGTGCAGCACAACGCAAAGCGTACGGAGTTTGCCGGCCTTCGCGGCGGCCATCTGAAGGTGCGCGTGGCGGCCCGCTGTTGAAGACAAGGCCAATGAACTACTCGTGGGCTTCCTGGCGGACAAGTTTGATCTGCCGGTCGGGCGGGTTATGATTCGTCGTGGCACTCACGGGCGCACCAAGACCGTCGAAATCTGCGGCCAGGCAGCTGCCCTGCTGGCCAGGGTGAAAAAGCTTCTGCACTCATGACCAGCGATCTCGAGGACCAGGTAACCGCGTACCAGCAGTGGCGCGACGAATTGCGCGACTGCATTCAGGCCTATCAGAACTGGCTGGAGAACAACGGTCACGCGGACATCCAGCGCAGCCTGCGCATCTACGATCTGGTCGAGAGCCTGCGCAACGACCGCATGATCCTCGCCTTCCTCGCGGAATTCTCGCGCGGCAAGACCGAACTGATCAACGCGATGTTTTTTTCCGATTTCAAGCAGCGCCTGCTGCCCTCCGATGTCGGCCGCACGACCATGTGCCCGACCGAGATTTTCTACGACGGATCCGAAGAGCCGTACATCAAGCTGCTGCCGATCGAATCGCGCAAAGGCGACGAAAGCATCGCGGCACTGAAGCACAAGCCGGTCGAATGGGTGAAGATAAGGCTCAACCTGGCATCGCAGGAAGACATGGCAACGGCGATGTCCAACCTCGCCCAAGTCAAATCGGTCACGGTGGAGGAGGCCGGGCTGCTCGGATTGCTCGACGAGGCCGATTTCATGACGACCACCGTTGTGGTGAAACACGGCGGCAAAGTCGAGATCCCGTGCTGGCGCCATGCGCTGGTCAACTATCCGCATCCGCTGCTGAAGAAGGGCCTGGTCATCCTCGACACCCCGGGCCTGAACGCGCTCGGCACCGAGCCGGAACTGACGTTGTCCATGATTCCGAGCGCGCACGCCGTATTGTTCCTTCTGGCGATGGATACCGGGGTTACCAAATCCGACCTCGACGTCTGGCAAAAGTATGTGCAGAGCTATGTCACGCGCCGCATCGCCGTGCTGAACAAGATCGACCTGATGTGGGATGACCTGAAAAGCGAGGCGCAGATCGAAATCGGCGTCGAACGCCAACTGGTGGAGACGGCGAGAATCCTCGGCTTGCCCCGCGACCACGTCATTGCGCTGTCCGCGCAGAAGGCGCTGATCGCACGCATTCGCGGCGACGCGGGCCTGCTGGCGAAAAGCCGCATCGAATCGCTCGAGCACTTGCTCGCCGAGGAAATCATTCCGTCGAAGCAGCAGATCCTGCGCGCTGTCGTCACCAGGGAAATCGGCAACATGCTCGAGACTTCCCTGCAGAGCGTGACCGCCCAGCTGGCCAGCACGCGCGGCGAACTGCAGGAGATGTCAAAGCTTTCCGGAAAGAACCGCGAACTTGCAAAGCTGCTGCTCGCCCGGCTGGAGCAGGACAAAAGTAACTACATGCGCCACATGGAACGCTTCAAGCGTTCCTATGAGACAGTGCTCAGGCAGGGCAACGTTCTGATCGGCACGCTGGCGGACGATCGACTCGACGAAATGATGAACCGCAGCCTGGTGTCGATTGAGGGCAGCTGGACCACGGCTGGCCTGATGCGAAGCATGCAGGCGCTGTTCGACACGTTCTCGCGGCAGGCCGAGAAAATTCTCGAGTTCGCGGGGGAAACGCGCAACTACGTGGACGGCGTATATACCGAGTTCCACAAGATGTACGGCTTTCCGAAGATGACGCCGCCGGTGCTGAACCTGGAGCGCCATATCCGGCGCATGCATTCGCTGCACCAGAGTACCGAGCGTTTCTGCAAGGATCCGGTCAATGTAATGACCGAAAAGCACTTCCTCGTGCGGCGCTTCTACAACGGCCTGGTTTCGAATGCGCGCGAACTGTTCCGCCAGCTACGCCACGAGCTCGATGCCTGGGTCAATTCCGCGTTAATGCCGTTGTCCATGCAACTGAAGGAGCACCAGAAGCTGCTCGAGCGCAAGGTGGAAAACCTGCGCAAGGTGGCGGGCGACATCAATTCCCTGCAGGAGCGCGTCCGGCAACTCGAACAGCAGCACCTGCAGCTGGGCAAGCAGGTCGAGGAACTCACCCTGATTCGCAGCGTCCTGCAACGTGATCCTGCAGAAACGAAGGTTGCGAAAGTCGCCTAGCGGCGGGAACGAGTCCTCACCACAGAGGCACAGAGGACACGGAGATCAAAAAAGGGAGACTCAAGCACGCATGGAGGTGACGCCAACCATCTCCCTTCATTTCCGGCTTCATCCTGGTTCCTCTGCGTCTCTGTGCCTCTGTGGTGAAAAACAGCACTTGATTCACGCCAAAGAATAAACGCCGCCCTTCCATGTCCATTGCTAGAGATATTTCCGTATCCGCGGTCGTAGCGGGCTTTGTCACGGTGCTGGTGGGCTTCACCAGCACGGCGGTCATCGTTTTCCAGGCGGCGCACGCAGTTGGCGCCGGACCGGCGGAGATCGCATCGTGGATGTGGGCGCTGGGCCTGGGCATGGGGCTGACCTGCATCGGATTATCGCTGCGCTATCGCATGCCGGTGGTGACCGCGTGGTCCACTCCCGGCGCTGCAATGCTGATCACGAGCGCCGCCGGCGTTGCCCTTCCCGAAGCCATCGGCGCCTTCATGGTATCGGGGTTGTTAATCTCTCCGGGTCTAATTCCCCGCCGCTTGCGGCGTTCGTTAGACTGAGGGGGGTGAGCGAATACCTACACAAGAGCCACAATGTTACGGTACTGA
>JAYVMZ010000198.1:0-6080 GCA_043758735.1 Betaproteobacteria bacterium | reverse complement strand
GAGGCGCCCGCATTTCCGACCGCATTCAGTTTCGCGGCATATGGTCTCGGGGTGCCGCTGCGCGAAGGTCTGACCGGATATTTATGGGCGTGGGGGGAAAACCAGGTTTCCGCGGCCATGAAGCTGGTGCCGCTCGGCCAGTCCAGCGGCCAGCGCATCCTCGTGAAGCTGATCGCGCTGCTGCCGGGAATTGCCGACAGCGCCATCGGCATGCCAGATGAAGCATTGAGCAATTTCTCGCCGGCCCTGGCCATTGCCAGCAGCCGCCACGAGACCCAATACACCCGGTTGTTTAGGTCTTAACAAATTTTCACCACAGAGGCACAGAGGACGCAGAGAAAACAGGATTCAGAAAAGCAGCCAATATGACTTCGGATTTCTTCTTTATTGTTAGTTACCCTTCCTCTGTGACCTCTGTGACCTCTGTGACCTCTGTGCCTCTGTGGTGAAAGGATCTTCAGGAGCTAGCTATCATGACGACGCAACCATTGAGAGTGGGGATAGGCGGGCCGGTGGGGTCGGGGAAGACGGCACTGACGTTGTCGCTATGCAAGGCGATGCGCGACAAGTACGAGGTGGCGGTGGTGACCAACGATATCTACACGCAGGAAGACGCGCAGTTCCTGGTGCGCAACGAGGCGTTGCCGCCAGAACGCATCATCGGCGTGGAGACCGGCGGTTGCCCCCATACGGCGATCCGCGAGGATGCGTCGATCAACCTGGAGGCAGTCGCGCGGCTTGCGCGGACATTCGGCAACCTCGATGTGGTGTTCGTCGAAAGCGGCGGCGACAACCTAGCCGCGACCTTCAGTCCGGAATTGTCCGACCTGACGCTCTACGTGATCGACGTCGCCGCTGGCGACAAGATTCCGCGCAAGGGCGGGCCCGGCATCATTAAATCCGACCTGCTGATCATCAACAAGATCGACCTGGCGCCTTATGTCGGTGCTTCGCTCGAAGTGATGGATCGCGATGCGCGCAAAATGCGTGGCGACCGGCCTTTCCTGTTCAGCAACCTGAAAACCGGGCATGGCCTTGATGAGATCGTCAGGTTCATCGAAACGCAGGGCATGTTGAAGGCAAAGCCGCTGCCGGCTACTGCCTAGTCAGGCAAAGGCATTCAGTTCATCGACGAGCCACGGCCGAGCAGGCCGGCGTGTTGATGACGCTCGTTGCCTGCCTTCTCCCTTGAGTTTCAGCATCAGGAGCTTGCAGCGGATATACTCCGTCGTGATCAAGGAATACCGGCAGGCATGCGCCACTGAAGCGGTGCATTTCCGGAATAAATCAATCGGAGGGTAGCAATGAAGGCGATGGAAAAGATGGTTCGTGCTGCGCTTGCAGCAGGAGTGGTGTCGGCGGTGTTTTGCGCTGCTGCATGCGCGCAAAGCGCTGACAACCTGATCGACAAGGTAATGGTCGGCGATCATCGTGCAGCGGCGAACAAGGCACGGGACAAGTACCGCCACCCGAAGGAGACGCTGCTGTTCTTCGGGCTGCGGCCCGAGACGACGGTGGTCGAGATTTCGCCCAGCCGCGGGTGGTACACCGAAATCCTGGCTCCCGTGCTGCGCGATGCGGGGCAGTATTACGCTGCCGTAGCCGCCGTGACCGAAAAGACGCCGGATGCGTTGAAGAAAAATGACGCCGACTATCGCGCCATGTTGGCGGCGGCACCGGATCTGTATGGCAAGGTCAAACTTTTCGTCCTGACTCCCGGTGCATTGCAGGTTGCGCCTCCGGGCAGCGCCGATATGGTTCTGACGTTTCGCAATGTTCATAACTGGGCCAAGGCCGGGATTGCTGACGCTATGTTCAAGGCGTTTTACGATGCGTTGAAATCCGGCGGAACACTCGGGGTAGTGGAACACCGGGCCAAGCCCGACACGTCTTTCGAAAAGCAGATCGAGACCGGCTACATGACCGAAACTTACGTTGTCGAGATCGCGCAAAAAGCCGGATTCCGCCTGGTCAACAAATCCGAGATCAATTCCAATCCGAAAGACACCAAGGATTATCCAGGCGGAGTGTGGACGTTGCCGCCGACCCTGCGCAACGGCGACGAAAACCGGGAAAGATATCTGGCGATCGGAGAGTCGGACCGCATGACGCTCAAATTCGTGAAACCCTGACGATGAACGATTCATGGCGTAGGGGCGCGCAAGTCGATGCCGCAGCCGCGGCGCTCGAAGCCAAGGTCATCGGTTGGCGGCGGGATTTTCATCGGCATCCGGAATTGTCCAATCGCGAGGTGCGCACCGCCGGCGTGATCGCCGATCACCTGCGTGCGCTGGGGTTTGCGGTCCAGACCGGGGTCGCGCATACCGGCGTGGTCGCGCTGCTCGACTCCGGAAAGCCGGGACCCGTCATCGCACTGCGGGCGGACATGGATGCGCTGCCGGTCTCTGAGCAGGTCGACCTGCCGTTCGCGTCAAAGGAACGCACGACGTACAACGGCCAGGAAGTCGGCGTCATGCATGCCTGCGGGCACGATTGCCATGTTGCCATTCTGATGGGTGTTGCCGAATTGCTGGCGGGACTGAAGGCGCAATTGCGGGGTCAGATCAAATTCATTTTCCAGCCCGCGGAGGAGGGCCCGCCGGCGGGAGAGGAAGGCGGCGCGGCGTTGATGATCAAGCAGGGTGTGCTCGAGAATCCGACGCCCGGCGTGATCTTTGGCTTGCACGTTTTTGCCGGTGTCGAGGCGGGTTCCATCGCCTATCGTCCCGGACCCGCGATGGCCAGTTCGGATCGCATTCGCATCACTGTGAACGGTCGTCAGACACACGGCGCGCTGCCGTGGCGGGGTGTGGACCCAATCGTGATTTCCTCGCAGATCGTGCTGGGCCTGCAGACGATCGTCAGCCGCCAGGTCGATGTGACGCTCGAACCTGCCGTCGTGAGCATCGGCGCCATCAGGGGCGGCGTGCGCGACAACATCATTCCCGACGCTGTCGAAATGCTCGGAACCGTGCGTACATTCAACGAGGAGATGCGCAAGGACATCCACTCGCGTATTCGCAATACAGTGGAGTTGATCGCGCAAAGCGCCGGCGCGACCGCACAAGTCCATTTCGACAATGCCTATCCGGTTACGGTGAACGACATCCCGCTCACCGAACGCATGGTGCCGACGCTCGAACGGGTGGCGGGCAAGGACAAGGTTTTCATCGGTCAGAAGATCACGGGATACGAGGATTTTTCCTACTACCAGCAGAAGATCCCGGGGTTCTTCTACTTTGTCGGTATTACGCCGCGCGGGGTGGATCGCAAGGAGTCCGCGCCGAATCATTCACCGCGGTTCTTCGTCGACGAATCGGCATTGCTGCTGGGCGTGCGATCGCTGGCGCACCTGACGCTCGACTACATGGCGTCACCTCCGCCGGCGGGTTAGAATCACCGCACAAAAACCAACCATGTCCGGAGGAAGAAATGAACCGCATCCGCAGACTTGCCTCCCTTATTCTGTTGCTGGCAGCCGTGTTCGTTCCCGCAACGCTGCTGCGTGCCGATAGCGACGGCAGCGGATTCATCCGCATCCAACCGGAGGACATTGAATGGAAGGATGCGCCGGGATACAACGGCGTCAAGATGGCCGTGATTGCCGGCGACCCGTCCAAGCCCGGCGTCTATGTGGTGCGTGTGAAATTTCCACCCGGGCTCATGTCGCGACCGCATTTTCATCCGGACGACCGCTACGCCATCGTGATCAAGGGCACATGGTGGACAGGCACGGGCGATACCTTCGATCCGAACACGACCGTGCCGGTCAAGGCCGGCGGCTTCATGAAACATCCGGCGGGCGGCCATCATTACGATGGTGCCAAGGATGAGGAAGTCATTCTGCAATTGATCGGATATGGACCGGGCGGCACCACCATGATTCATCCGGAAGACGGCCACACCGGTCCGTCGAAATAACCGGCATTCGTTTCAGGAGCGGCAGAAATCTCTGCCGCTTTTTTGTTGCTGAACGCAAGGTAATAGAAAAGGCCCGCTGTGCTTTCCGACATCGAAATCGCCCAACAGGCGCGCATGCAGCGCATCAGCGTGCTTGCGCGCGAGCGCCTCGGCATTGCCGAGGAACATCTCGAACCCTACGGCCACTACAAGGCCAAGCTCTCATTGGCTTTTCTCGACAGTCTCAAAAGCCGGCCCGACGGCAAACTGATCCTGGTGACGGCGATCAGTCCGACACCGGCGGGCGAAGGCAAAACCACGACGACGGTCGGATTGGGCGACGCGCTGAACCGCATCGGCAAAAAAGCCTTGATCGCCCTGCGCGAACCGAGCCTGGGCCCAGTGTTCGGCATGAAGGGCGGCGCGGCCGGTGGCGGCTACGCGCAAGTCGTGCCGATGGAAGACATCAACCTGCACTTCACCGGCGACTTCAATGCAATCCAGCTCGCCAACAACCTGCTGGCGGCGCTGCTGGACAACCACATCCACCACGGCAACGAACTCGGCATCGACGTGCGCAGGATCGCCTGGAAGCGCGTGCTGGACATGAACGACCGCGCACTGCGCGACATCGTCGTATCCCTCGGCGGACCCGGCAACGGCTATCCGCGCCAGGACGGCTTCGACATCGTGGTCGCTTCGGAAGTGATGGCGATCTTTTGCTTGGCCAATTCTCTGGCGGATCTGAAGCAGCGGCTCGGCAACATCGTGGTGGCCTACACCAAAGACCAGAAACCGGTGCGCGCGAGCGATCTCGCTGCGCACGGCGCCATGACCGTACTGCTCAAGGATGCGCTCAAGCCGAACCTGGTGCAGACGCTGGAAAACACGCCCGCCATCCTTCATGGCGGCCCGTTCGCCAACATCGCGCATGGCTGTAATTCGGTGATCGCCACGCGAGCGGGACTCAAGCTGGCCGACTATGTCGTGACCGAGGCCGGCTTCGGTGCCGACCTCGGCGCCGAGAAATTTGTCGACATCAAATGTCGCAAGTCGGGCCTGCGGCCGGACGCGTGTGTAATCGTCGCCACCATTCGCGCACTGAAGTATCACGGCGGCGTCGCGCTCAAGGAGCTCAACCAGGAAAATCTTCCGGCGCTGGAAAAGGGCCTGGCCAACCTGGCGCGCCACGTCGACAACGTGCGCAATCAGTACGGATTGCCCTGCGTGGTGTCGATCAACCACTTTACCGCCGACACGGAAGCCGAAGTGGCTTTGCTGAAACGCAAAATTGCCACGCCGGAAACGCCGGTGGTGCTGGCCAGGCACTGGGCGCAGGGCGGGGCTGGCGCCGAGGAACTGGCGCGCACCGTCGTGGCTGTCATCGACAAGGGCGCATCGAAATTCCGTTTCGTTTACGAAGATGACGCAAGCCTGTGGGACAAAGTCAGGGCCGTCGCGACCAAAATCTACGGCGCGGCGGACATCGCCGCCGACGCGAAGGTCAAGGCGCAGATCCAGAAGCTGCAGGACGACGGCTACGGCCACTATCCGGTTTGCATCGCCAAGACGCAGTATTCCTTCTCCACGGATGCGTCTGTGCGCGGGGCGCCTTCCGGGCACATCATCAATATCCGCGAAGTGCGGCTCGCCGCCGGCGCGGAGTTCGTTGTCATAGTCTGCGGCGACATCATGACCATGCCTGGATTGCCCAAGGTGCCGGCCGCTATGAAGATCGACCTCACGCCCGAAGGAAAAGTGGTGGGATTGTTTTAAGGCTCTTCAGGAAGTCGAGTGGGTAATCGGCACCGGGGTAAAAATGGATCACCCGGCCAAAGCACTCGTGCCCAAACCTTTACGGCCACGCGTTAACCGCAAGGGACGCAAAGGACGCCAGGGAAAGCCAAATGCAAAAATCAGGTATTCAGGTCGTCGCGTACGCATGTGTGTAGCGACTGGCCCGCGACTCTATCTCAGTGTCGCCTTTAACGTTATGGCCTTTCCTTGGCGTCCTTCGCGTCCCTTGCGGTTGATGGGTCATTGGTGAGACGTTCGAAAGCCACAGGGAAGCCCGAAGGACTTTTAATCTCTCCGGGTCTAATTCCCCGCCGCTTGCGGCGTTCGTTAGACTGAGGGGGTGAGCGAATACCTACACAAGAGCCACAATGTTACGGTACTGA
>JAYVMZ010000197.1:0-2936 GCA_043758735.1 Betaproteobacteria bacterium | reverse complement strand
TCTCGATCGCTTTCATCTCGATGCGACCGGCGCTGGAAATGTTCATGACCCCGCTGATCGGCATCATTTGCTTCGCGATCATCATGGTGAGCTGGCTCGGCGGCGTGCGTTACTTCAAGGGCATTCCGGCCGGCCTCGTGGCCATTGCCGTCGGTACCCTGATCGCCTGGGGCTCGACCGCATTCGGCCTGAACTACGGCGGCATGAGCCTCGACAAGCTGGCCGGCTCCGTTTCCAATTTCGGCTTCTCCATCCCGATGCCGGCATTCAGCCATGTGTTCGCCGGCTTCGAATTCCTCGGCGTGATCCTGGTCACCGCCATCCCGTTTGGCATTTATGACCTGGTCGAGGCCATCGACAACGTCGAGAGCGCCGCCACCGCCGGCGACAGCTTCCCGACTACGCGAGTGCTGACTGCCGACGGCATCATCAGCCTGATCGGCTGCCTGATGGGCAATCCCTTCATCCTCGCCGTCTACATCGGTCATCCCGGCTGGAAAGCCATCGGCGGCCGCATCGGGTATTCCGCCGCAACCGGCATCATGGTGATCCTGCTCGCCTGGTTCGGCATCATCTCGGTGATGATGGCGCTGATCCCGGTTGTCGCGATCGCGCCTATCCTGCTCTATATCGGCATGTTGATCGGCTCGCAGGCCTTCCAGGAAACGCCACGCAGCCATGCGCCGGCGATCATCCTCGGCCTGGTGCCGCACGTGGCGGCATGGGGCAAGCTGCAGATCGACGGCGCGCTGGGCGCCGCGGGGACCAATGCGATGGCTGTCGGGCTCGACAAGCCGGGCCAGGTCGGCGTCCTCTATCACGGCCTTGCGGTCATCGGCGGCGGCGCAATCCTCGGCGGGCTGGTGCTCACATCGATTGCAGTGTTCGTGATCGACCCGCGCATTCAGCAAGGCGGCGATATTCGCGGTGATCGGCGCGGGCTTCACCTTCTTCGGTTTCATGCACGGCGAGGCGATCGGCTTCGCGCAATCTCCGGTCGTCGCACTCGCCTATCTGGGCGTGGCGGGCGTGCTGTTCGCCTGCGGAAAATATGCAATCGCGACGCCGAAGACAGTCGAAACGCATGTGCATCACGGCGCGGTGGGTCAACCGGCCAGTTGATCCGAAACGAGAGTACCGGAGAAGTCATTACGGCGGCCCGCAAGGGCCGTCGTTCATTTGCGCGGCCCCAAACAAAAGTCGACTGCCGCAACATAGTCAGGCAAGCTGCCGGCATCCAACCGCGGACCGGAGTCTTTCGATGGTCGATCCAGCACGTTATCGCGACGACGTCGTCCACGCCCCCCACCCGCCCCTGACGGCGTATTACGAGAACGAAGCGCAACGCCGCAGTTGGGTGCAGCGCATGTTCGACGACACCGCCGCCGACTACGATCGTACTGAAGGCCTGATCGGCTTCAGCACCGGCTCGCGGTACCGGCATGAAGCACTGCGGCGTGCCGGCTTGCAAACGGGCATGCGCGTACTTGATGTCGGCGTCGGTACGGGACTCGTGGCCCGGCGTGCGGCCGAGATCGTCGGCGACCCGGCGCTCGTCACCGGCCTCGACCCGAGTCCCGGCATGCTGGGCAGCGCCAGGGTTCCGGTGGGCGTCACGCTGGTTGAAGGTTTTGCGGAGAAGATGCCGTTCCCGGACGGGAGTTTCGATTTCCTCAGCATGGGTTACGCGCTGCGCCATATTTCGGACCTGTGCGTCGCGTTTCGCGAATTCAACCGCGTGCTCAGGCCGGGAGGCCGGCTATGTATCCTCGAGATCACGTGCCCCGACAACAGGATGCTCACAGCGGTGCTTAAAGGCTATATGCGCGGCGTCGTGCCGCTGCTCGCCAGGCTGACGTCGAAAAAAACGGTTACTCCGCTGATTTGGAGTTACTACTGGGACACCATCGCCGCCTGCGCGCCGCCTCGGCAGGTAATGAATACGCTCGAAGATTCAGGTTTCGTGGATGTCGAGCGCCATCTTGAACTGAAGATTTTCTCCGAATTTCGCGCGCGCAAGCCAGCCTAGCCGTTGCGATGCGGTTGTCGTCCGCGCGGCCGTGGACCGACAACTCCGGCCACGACGCGCCGTCCGCACTAAAAATAGTGCCTGCCCGCATTACCGTGCTGCTCCAGAAAACATGTCCCCCGGAGAGGGCAAAAACGTTCCCGGCTTTGCCTATGAGACGCCCGGCGCATCGCGATCGTGACAGGTGCGCGGAAAGAAAAACCGCCTAGCTATTCCAGCTTGAAGATGATTTCCTGGTCCGCCTCGTAGCCGGTGCCGTCACGCTTGAAGATATATTGCACCACCGCCTCCATAACCGCGGCGTCGAACACGCCCGGCGGATCCGCAGCCAGGATCTTTGCCTCGCTGACGCTGCCATTGACATCGACGCTCAGCCTCACCCGCACACGGCCCTCGATGTGTTTAGCCTCCGCCTCCGGCGGATACTTCGGCTTTATTTTTTTCACCGGCTTGATGTCACGGAACACCGACGGCAAGGGCTGCGCCTCCGGTTTCGGTTCGGGTACCGGCTCGGGCGGTTTTTCTTCTTCCTTGGGCTTGGGCTCGGGTTTCGGCTTAGGCTCCAGCTTGGGCAAAACGATCTTCGCCTGGACTTCATTGGGCAAAGGTTTCGGAATGGCCACCGGCACCTGCTTGATCTCGCGCTCCGGCCTGGGCTTCTGTTTCTTCGGGGGTTCTGGCGGCGGCGGTTCCTCTTGTGGCGGCTGTTCGAGGCGAACGGACATCACCGGCTCCGGCGGGGGGGCCTGCCAGAATGGAAACGCCGACCAGTGCACACCCAACAACAGGAAAGGCAGGATGATCTCCATGCCGAGCGCAATCAGCAGCGCGCGCCACAGCGGCAGCGTCTGCTGTTGCGTATCACCGGGCTGGGCCCACAGCGGACCCCGGGTTACGAGCGCGCTGC
>JAYVMZ010000196.1:0-17641 GCA_043758735.1 Betaproteobacteria bacterium | reverse complement strand
AGGTTGCGATCTGCGGTGCGGATCATGTCGGTGATCATGCCCTGCAGGCCCATTTTCGCGCCGTCTTCCGGCGTGTAGATGCGGGCGACGCCGTAACGTTGCAGGTCTTCGATCTCGTCCGGCACGATCACCCCGCCGCCGCCGCCGAAGACCTTGATGTTTTCGCCGCCGCGTTCGCGTAGCAGGTCGATGGTGTATTTGAAGTACTCGACGTGGCCGCCCTGATAGGACGAGATCGCGATTCCCTGAACGTCTTCCTGGATTGCCGCATTGACGATTTCGTCGACCGAGCGGTTGTGGCCGAGGTGGATGACCTCGACGCCGCTGGCCTGCAGGATGCGGCGCATGATGTTGATCGAGGCATCGTGGCCGTCGAACAGGCTTGCGGCCGTGACGAAACGAATCTTGTTGGCGGCCCGGCCTTTCTGGTCAGCGGGCTGCTGGCTTAAATCGGTCATGAATCTCCCTCCCTGCGGCTCAATTCGTGCCCCGGTCCGACGGGGTCGTGAACTCGTTTATCCACCAACGTTAGCGCAATTTCCCGCCCCTCGCTTGTTTTCAGGCGGCTATCCCGATTCCGGTGCCGCTACGGAATTGCTGCAGCAGGCGATCGCGTTCGGCCGCGGCCGCGCCAATGTTGCGCTCCTTGACATGTCCGAAGCCGCGGATCTGCTCCGGCAGGCATGCCAGCTTCACCGCTGTCTCATAATTCTTCTGTGACATATTCGCCAGGAAGTCTGCGATCAGCGATTCGTAGTCCTGCATCAGGCGCCGCTCCATCTTTCTTTCCGTGGTATGACCGAATGGATCGAGCGCCGTGCCGCGCAGGCCTTTGAATTTCGCCAGGACCTTGAATGCCGGTTTCATCCACGACCCGTAGCGTGCCTTGACCAGCTGGCCCTGCGCATCGCGCTTGGCCAGCAATGGCGGCGCCAGGTTGTACGTGACCTTGAAATCCCCCTCGAAGCTGTCCTTCAGTTTCTTTTCGAAATCGCCATTCGTGTAGAGCCGGGCAACTTCGTATTCGTCCTTGTACGCCATCAGCTTGAACAGGTATTTCGCCACCGCCTTGCTCAACACTTCACCGGCACCGAGGCGCGCCTCGGCATCGCGGACTTTTGCGACCAGGTCCTCGTAGCGCTTCGCGTAGGCGGCGTTCTGATAGTCGGTCAGGAAAGCAATGCGACGGCGGATCAGGGTGTCCAGATTTTGTGGCATCTGCACGATCACCGGTTTGGCGGGCATGGCAATCTTTTCGACCTGCTCCGGGCTGACGGCCGCGCGGCGCCCCCAGCCGAACGCCTGCTGGTTGGCTTCGACGGCGACGCCGTTCAGTTCGATCGCCTTGAGCAAGGTTTCCTCCCGCAGAGGGATCAGCCCCTTCTGAAACGCGAAGCCGAGCATGAACAGGTTGGTCGCGATCGAATCGCCCAGCAGCGCGGTGGCAAGCGCGGTGGCATCGATGAAGTGCGAGCGGCCGCCGACCGATTCGTCGATCAGTGCGCGGATCTGTTCTTCCGGGAACTGCCAGTCGGGATTCTGCGCAAATGGGCCGGGAGGCTGTTGATGCATATTGATGACCGCCACCGTGCGGCCGGGACGTGTCTTGGAGATGGCGTCGTGCGCGCCGGCGGTCAGCATGTCGCAGCCGAGGATCAGGTCCGCTTCGCCGGTGGCGATGCGCTGTGCGCGAATGCCCTCCGGTGCGCGCGCAATGCGTACATGCGAAGTTACAGAGCCGTTCTTCTGCGACATGCCGGTCATGTCCAGCGCCGATGTCCCCTTGCCTTCCAGGTGCGCGGCCATGCCCAGCAGGGCACCGATGGTGATGACGCCGGTGCCGCCGATGCCGGTGATGAGGATGTTGTAAGGGGCGTCCTTGAGTTCGGCCACAGCCGCTGCGGGCAAGGCCTCGAGCTGGGCGGGAAGAACCTGTTTGGCCGCACGCGACTTCTTCGGTGCGCCGCCTTCTATGGTGACAAAGCTCGGACAGAAGCCCTTCACACACGAATAATCCTGGTTGCAGGACGACTGGTCGATCGCGCGCTTGCGGCCGAATTCGGTTTCGACCGGCAGGATCGAAGTGCAATTCGATTGCACGCCGCAGTCGCCGCAGCCTTCGCAGACGGCTTCGTTGATGAACACGCGCTGCGTGGCCTTCGGATACTCGCCCTTCTTGCGTCGCCGGCGTTTTTCGGCCGCGCAGGTCTGGTCGTAGATCAGCACCGACAGGCCTTGAATTTCGCGCAATTCGCGCTGCACCGCTTCCATGTCCTTGCGGTCGTTGATCGTGACCATCGCCGGCAGTTGCGACCGGTCCTCGTAGCGCGCCAAGTCCTCGGTGACTACGGCGATGCGCTTGACGCCTTCCGCCGCCATCTGTTGCGCGATCAGGCTGACCGAAATCTGCCCGTCCACCGGTTGCCCGCCGGTCATGGCAACGGCATCGTTGTAGAGAATCTTGTAGGTGATGTTGACGTTGGCCGCGAGCGCCGCGCGGATCGCGAGATGGCCGGAATGGAAATAGGTGCCGTCGCCGAGATTGGCGAAGACATGCGCCATCTTCGAAAACGGCGCCTGCCCGATCCAGGCCGCGCCCTCGCCGCCCATCTGGCAGGTGGTCTTGTTATGCTCGGGATAGATCGCGGTGGCCATCACATGGCAACCGATCCCGGCCAGCGCGAGGCTGCCTTCCGGCACCTTGGTGGAGGTGTTGTGCGGGCAGCCCGAGCAGTAATAGGCGGGCCGCGGCGGCGTGTCGACCGCTTTTTTGAGCACAGCCTCCTTTGCTTCCAGGAAGGTCAGACGCGCCTTGATCAGGTCGCTCTGGTGGAAGCGCGCGATGCGCCCCGCGATGACACGCGCGATCTGCGCGATGGAGAAGTCGGCCTTCGCCGGCAGCAGCCACTCGCCGCGCGGATGCACCCACTCGCCCTGGTCGTCGAATTTACCGATCACGCGCGGACGCACGTCCGGATGCCAGTTGTAGAGCTGCTCCTTGAGCTGGTACTCCACCATCTGGCGCTTTTCTTCCACCACCAGGATTTCCTCCAGCCCCTTGGAGAATTCGCGCACGCCGTCCGGTTCCAGTGGCCAGGGCATCGACACCTTGAACAGCCGGATGCCGATCTGCGCAGCGTTTTCTTCGGTGATGCCCAGTTCTTCCAGCGCTTCCAGCACGTCCATGTAAGACTTGCCCGAGGCGATAATGCCGAGCCTGGCATTGGGGGAATCGATGGTCGTGCGGTTGATGTGGTTCAACCTCGCATAAGCCATCGCTGCGTAGATCTTGTAATCCTGCATCAGCGCTTCCTGCTTGCGCGCCTGCACGCCGAGGGCATCGTTCGCCAGGCGGAAATTCAGGCCGCCCTCCGGCATCGCGAAGTCCGTCGGCACCAGCGTCTTCACGCGGAACGGGTCGGCCTCGATCGAAGCGGACGATTCGACGGTATCGGCCAGCGCCTTGAAGCCGATAGCGCATCCGGAGAAGCGCGACATCGCCCAGCCGTGCAGTCCGAGTTCGACGTATTCCTGCACGTTGCACGGATACAGCACCGGGATCATCGAGGCGGAAAACAGATGGTCGCTCTGATGCGGCAACGTCGACGAATAGGCGCCGTGATCGTCACCGGCAACCAGCAGCACGCCGCCGTGCTTGGAAGTGCCGGCGAAATTCATGTGCTTGAACACGTCGCCGCAGCGATCCACGCCCGGCCCTTTGCCGTACCACAGCGCGAAGACGCCGTCGTAATTCGACTCGCCGATCATATCGACTTGCTGCGACCCCCACACTGCGGTAGCAGCCAGTTCCTCGTTGACGCCGGGCTGGAACTTGACGTGATGGGCTTGGAGATGTTTTTTTGCTTTCCACAGCGCTTCGTCGAGTCCGCCGAGGGGCGAACCGCGATAGCCGGAAATGAAGCCCGCTGTGTTGAGTCCGACCGCAACGTCGCGGCGGCGCTGGACCAGGGCGAGGCGAACCAGCGCCTGAATACCGGTCAGGTAAACACGGTCCTCGTCGGAGGTGTATTTGTCTTCGAGAGTAACTTGCCGCATGTCCGGCTCCTGTGAGAATTCGACCTGGAGTCATCCACCCGTAAATATTTGGCGGCACCCCTTCAACGCGTCGGACCGATGGCCTTCCGCGCCATTCACTTTACTGCAGTTCAGTCGTCCGGGATTGTGCCATTATGGTAGACCGTCGTTGCGTTCAGCATGACTTCGTGATGGCCGCAGCCGGCGGCGATCATCGGGAAACAATTCTCCTGCGGCGCGACGGCCACGTCGAGGAAAAACGGCCCGTCGTTAGCCAGGCACTCGGCGATCGCGGCATCGAGTTCGGCCGGATCGGTTACGCGCCGCGCGCCCCATCCAAAGCCTTTCGCAACGGCCACGAAATCCGGCAGCGCCGCGGTGTAGCTGTGGCTGTAACGGCTGCCGTGGTTGAGTTCCTGCCACTGGCGCACCATGCCCATGTAGCCGTTGTTGCATAAAACCAGTTTCACCGCGACGCGATGCTGGACGGCGGTGGACAATTCCTGCAGGTTCATGAGCACGGAGGCGTCGCCGCTCACGCAGACGACCAGCTTGTCGGGATGGCCAACCTGGGCGCCGATCGCCGCCGGCAGGCCATAACCCATGGTGCCGGCGCCGCCCGAGGTGAGCCAGCGCTGCGGCCGCTCGAAGCGCAAGTGCTGGGCCGCCCACATCTGATGCTGGCCGACGTCGGTGGAGATGATCGCGTCGCGTCCCGCAAGCGCCTGCTGCAGTGACTGCATCAACTGTTGCGGCACGATGCAATCCGGGCGCGTTTCGAAGCCGAGGGAGTTCACGGCGCGCCACCGGTGGATGCGCTGCCACCATGCTTCCAGTCGGTCCGGTGCAAATACATGCGCCCCCAGTTCGGCATGCAATGCCTCGAGCAGGTCGAGGCAATCGCCGACCATCGGCACATCGGCCTTGACGACTTTGTTGATCGAGGATGCATCGATGTCCAGATGGATTATCTTGGCGTTCGGACAGAACTCGCTGAGTTTGCCGGTCACGCGATCGTCGAAGCGCGCGCCGACGCAGACGACGAGGTCGGCGTGATGCATGGCCTGATTGGCTTCGAGCGTGCCGTGCATGCCGAGCATGCCGAGAAATTGCGCATCGGACGCCGGGAAGGCGCCGAGTCCCATCAGGGTCAATGTGCAGGGCGCGCCGGCGTGCCGCACCAGTCGGGTGAACGAGGCACAGGCCTCAGGGCCGGAATTGATCAGTCCGCCGCCACCGTAGAACACCGGGCGCCGCGCCTGCTTCAGCAGGGCCACGGCATCGCGCGCCGGCCCGCGGCGCACCGCTTTGCGCGGCGCTTCCCCGGTTGCGGCGGGCAGCTCGGCCGACGGATGGAAGGTCGCCTGCTGGATGTCCTTCGGAAAATCGAGCAGCACCGGCCCCGGCCGGCCCTGCATTGCCACGCGGTACGCCTTGCGCACCAGCGCGGCGACCTGGTCCGCGCCGCGGATCTGCGCATTCCATTTCGTCACCGGCCGGGACAGGCCGAGCGCGTCGCATTCCTGAAACGCGTCGGTGCCGATGGAGTGGGTCGCTACCTGGCCGCTGATGCAGATCACTGGCACGGAATCGCAGATTGCATCGAGTAACCCGGTGATGGTGTTGCTTACCCCGGGGCCCGAGGTCACCAGCACGACGCCGGGCTTGCCGGTCGAGCGCGCATAACCTTCCGCGGCATGCACCGCCGCCTGCTCGTGGCGGACCAGCACATGGCGGATGCGCTGCTCGCCATGCAGCGCATCGTAGACCGGCAGCACGGCGCCGCCGGGATAGCCGAAAATCGTATCGACGCCGAGCGCGACCAGCGTATCGAGCAGGGACTTGGCTCCGCTGACGGCGACGCGATCCGTGCCGGTTCGATCAGCGGCGGGAAGGGCAGGCGGTTGGGCGAGATTGCTCATGAACACATCGTACGTGGCCGGCGCCAGAAAATGCATCTTATTTTCTGACGATATACGATAACATTAGAATTATTTTCTAATAAAAGACAATATAAAAGAATGAAAGTCGATAAATTCGATCTGGCCATTCTGAAAGTCCTGCAGGAAGACGCGCGCGCCAGCCTGCAGGCAATCAGCGAGCGGGTGGGGCTTTCTTCGACGCCATGCTGGGCGCGCATCAAGCGCATGGAGCGCGAGGGCGTGATCCTGGGCTACACGGTGCGCGTCGATCCGACTTCCATCGGACTTTCCGAAACGGTGATCGTGCAGGTCACGCTGGAGAGCCATACCGATGAAACGCTGTACGACTTCGGCAGGATACTGGAGCAGATTCCCGAAGTCATGGAGGCCTATCTGGTCTCCGGCGATTACGATTACTACATCCGTATCGCCGTTAGGGACACGCGTGACTACGAGCGGCTGCTGCGCGAGCGCCTGTACCGGATTCCAGGGATACGGCATAGCAAATCGAGCTTCGTGCTGCGCACGTTGAAGGAAAGCCTGATCCCGCTGTCGGCCGCGCCGGCGGCATCCTCCGCAGCGGAATCTGCCAGCACGAGGAAAAAACGCGCGCCGAAACGGAAGTAGCCGTCGCGGCCGCCGTCGATTCGCTTCGCGTATAGTCCCCATCGGAACATGAAGAAAAATCCTCCCCGCGCAGTCGATGCCATCGGGCGCGCGCATGGGCCGGCGCGAGCCGATGCGCGCATCGTCAGTCTCGTTCCCAGCGTCACCGAATTGCTGTTCGAACTCGGCGCAGGCGATCGGCTGGCGGGACGGACCGGTTTCTGCGTCCATCCCAGGGACCGCATCAAGACGGTACCGAAAGTCGGCGGCACCAAGAGCGTCGATATTGAAGCGATTCGCGCTCTCGCTCCCACGCACGTGATCGTGAACATCGACGAGAACGAAAAGCCCACGGTCGACCGGCTCGCGGGCTTCGTGCCGAGCGTGATCGTGACGCATCCGCTCGGTCCGCTCGACAATCCGCCGTTGTACCGGCTGCTGGGCGCGATTTTTTGGGGTGAGCGCAAGGCCGAGGAATTGTGCGCAGCATTCCAGAAAGCCTACGCCGATGCAGTCAAGGCCTGCGCCAATCTGCCGCGCGAGCGCGTGCTGTATCTGATCTGGAAATCGCCGTGGATGACAGTGTCGCGGGATACCTACATTTCGCGAACGCTGGCCGCGGTGGGCTGGGATACGCTGCAAATTGAAAGCAAAGATCGCTATCCGGAAATCACGCTTACCCCGGCGCTCTTGTCGCGCACGGACCGCGTCCTGCTTTCCTCGGAACCTTATGCGTTCCGTGAGCGCCATCTCGACGAAATCCGGCAAATACTGGCGGCGGGAAGCAACGATTTTGTCCCGACGCCCCTGGAAGAGTCCGATTCACCGGTAACGGTGTCGCTGATCGATGGAGAAATGACGTCCTGGTACGGCAGCCGGGCAATCGAGGGCCTGAAATACCTGTCCCGGTTGCGCACCGGCTGAGCGCCTCTAGTCGAGGGTGATGAACAAAGACTTCCTCGGTTTTCCTGCTACCGCCCGGCTGATGTGTCCCTGCCCGGTCGTATCCTCGGCGAGCAGGATGTCGCCGCTGCGCAGAATGCGCTTGGTGCCGTCGCCAACTTCGATTTCCACTTCGCCTTCGAGGTTCACCACGTACTGCCGGCGCGGCGCGGTGTGAAATTCGTAGTTGTAGTCGCCGCCGGTTTCACGAAACACGATGCCGGTTGCTCTCATGAGTTCTGACATGAAACCTATCTTTCCGCTGCTTTTAAGCGGGATCTGCAGGTCTTCGAAATGCGACTGGTTGTCCGTGCCAGTGTAGATGCGCACCACATTCATGGTTTTTCCGCCGGCATCGGCAGCAGGACTTTCGGATTGCATCGCGATTCCTCCCAGGGTGGCTGTCACGGTCAGTATTGTCAGAAGCCGAAGTTTCCTCATTGCCGCCATGCGCATGGAATATCTCCTTAAGATTGACCAGCCGAAAAACCGGACATTCGCCGTCACTCATGTCGTGGGCAGATTCGCGTCGCGATGCCGTTCCGTGAGAAATATCGTCGTGGCGAAGCCGACCACCGCGCCGAACATGACGTAGTAAGCCGGTGCCAGAGGCGAACCCGTCGCACGAATCAGCCAGGTAACGATGAACTGCGCAAAGCCGCCGAACAGCATGACTGCGCAGGTTTTGTGCAACGACCGCGCCCAGCGGATTGGGCACCGCGCTCGCCCGCGATTCAATGAAGGCCTGCGTTTCCTCGAGGTAGCGGCGGATGTACAGCCCGACCGGCCCGATGACGAGTCCGAACAGGAACGGCAGGCGCCAGCCCCAGGAGTCGATCTGCTCCGGGGCAAGCCCGCGGGTAATCAGCGTGCCGGCGATCGCGCCGGTAAGCGCCGCCACGCTTTGCCCGACCATCTGCAGGGAGCCGTAGAATCCGCGCCGGTTAGGCGGTGCGCTCTCGACCAGGAACGAGGTGGCGCTGGCGAATTCTCCGCCAGTGGCAAAGCCCTGCAACAACCGCGCGAGCAGGATCAGCAGCAGCGCAGCGTACTCATCCTGCGTCGGGAAGAATAGCCGAGCGATGATGACGGTCAGGAAACCGTAGACGACAAAGTCGTACCATTCGAGCGCATTGCCGATGACGGCTGCGACGATCTGGCTGGCGCGGGGCGGTTTACGGGTCACGTGCGGGGCTTCCTGAAGTTTGACCCGCATTGTAACGGCGCGAGGATCCTTAGCAGTAATACAAAGGGCTGCCATGGCAGCCCTTTGCGTAGAACTTCCGGAAGCTTGTGCTAGCGTACAAGTGCGGGCTCGGCGACCGGGGCATACAGCTTTTCCATCTCCCGCCGCAGCTTGACCGCGTAACTGGATTCATCGGCCGCGACATCGCTCCAGCGCACCGGTTGCCCTGCGGCCACAGGCTTGAGCAGCTTTACGTTGTGCGCCAATCCCAGTGACAGGCCGCCGATTTTCAGCGAGGCCTCCGCAGGCATGAGCTTGCCAACCACCGTGTAGCCGCCTTCGCCGTCGAGAATCTCGCCCGGCTTCAGGTCGCGCTTCGCCGTCGCGACCACATCGGCGCGGAATCCGGTCGGGCTGCCGGTCGGCTCATTGCGCAAGCCCACCGATGCGACCGAGATGCCGACTTCGAGGCCGATCAGATGCCAGCGCTTGTACAGGCAGGCATAACGGCCCGACGAATCGGTGCGCACCATGTACTCTTTGAAGCAATTGCGGATGTATTCGGTGTCGCCTTCGAAGACGACGAACACGCCGAAACGGATGTCGTAGGGGATGACCCGGCCGTCGGTTTCGAGCGAGGAGATGACTTCGACCTGGCCCTTGTGGTGCAGGTGACCGCCTTCCGCCGCCGGACGCATCACGTTGGGAATGTCGTCGATGCTCGCCGGCGGGAACAGCAGGCCTTGCGGCGCGGGCGTAAGCCCGGTGGCATTGCAAACGGATGCGCTCTCGATCGCGGGTTTCGAGCCATCGAGGAAGGAATTGAACATTTTCGGATTGAGGCCGCCGGTTTTCGCCTGCTCCGGCGTCAGTCCGTAGTAGCCCCACACCGTTTCCGGCGTCGACTGCGCGAAATGCGGCAGCCATTTGTGGCCACGACCGGCAGCGACGACGTTGAACCCTGCGGCGCGCGCCCAGTCCACCAGATCGCAGATCAGCGCTGGCTGGTCGCCGTAAGCCAGGCTGTACACCACGCCAGCCTCCTTCGCCCGGCGCGCCAGCAGCGGCCCGCACATGGCGTCGGCTTCGACGGTGACCATCACCACGTGCTTGCCGTGCCTGAAGGCAGCAAGCGCGTGCTCCACGGCGGCGATCGGATGACCGGTCGCTTCGACCACGATATCGATCAGCGGATGGGCAACCAGCGCCTGCCAGTCTTCGCCGACATGCGTAAGGCCGGACGAAAAAGCCGCGTCCAGCGACGCCGCTGCGTAGCGCTCAGACTTCCAGCCTACGCGCTGCAGACTGGTTTTGGCATTCGCCGGCGACAGATCCGCGATGCCAGCCAGATGCAAGCCCGGTGTCTTCGGCACTTGCGCCAGATACATGGCACCGAATTTCCCGGCACCCACGAGGCCGACCCGCAGCGGCTTGCCCTGGGCCTCGCGTTCGCGCAATTTTGCGTAGAGATTCATGCGGACCTTTGCTTAGGCGGCCAGCGACTTGAGCGCTTCCTCGGGCGTGCCGTCTTTCCACGGCAGGGCAACGTCGTAGTCCTTTACCAGGCAATCATCCGGCAGGCACTCGATCGGCGTGAAGTCACGGTGCGCGATGTATTCCGGACGCTTGAAGCGCCGGATATGGTTGGAAACCGCACACAGGCTGAGGTACACGTTGATGCGATCCCACGGCGACAGGTTGCAGTTCGATCCATGCACCAGACATGAGTGAAACAGAATCATCGAACCCGCGGGACCCTTTGGCGCGACGATGCCGCCGCGCTCGATCAGTTTGCGGATCGACTCGTGGTTGATGGTCCACAAGGGATAGCTGGTAGTCGCCGTGTCGTGTTGCGCGTCGAGCATGCCGAGCTTGTGACTGCCGGGAATTAACATCAGCGGCCCGTTGAACTCGTTCACTTCGCCGAGAAAAATCGCCACGTTCATTGCACGCGGCTCGGGCATCTGATCGTCGTTCTTCCAGGTGCCATAGTCCTGATGCCACTGCCAGACGTCGCCGTCGAAGGCCTTCTTGCCATTGACCTTGAACTGATGCATGTAGACGGCCTCGCCGAACAGTTGCCTGATCGGTTCGACCATGCGCGGATGACGCGCCAGTTTGGCGAACTGGCGGTTGTACATGTGGGCGGCGAAGTTGGTGCGTACCGCATCACTGCCTTTTTCGCGCACATTCTCCGCGCGTTGCTGGGCATAGAGGCCGGGCACTTCGTCGATCAGGGTCTTGACTTCTTCGGGCGTGAACAGGCTCGGGAAAAACAGGTAGCCGTCGCGATCGAACTGTTCGTTTTGTTCCTTGCTGAGCTTCATCCGGGCTCTCCTCTGTGAATATATAAATTACTGATTGATAGCATGTTTCGGATTCAGGACGCTTCGCGGACGTGCCGGTCGAGCTCCTGAACGAGATGATGACCGGCTTCCTCGCCGTGTCGGCGGGCCAGACGTTCGGCGCGCTCCGCGTCACCGCGGTTGATGGCCTTGAGAATAGCCTCGTGCTCATCCCAGACGGTGTCGCGCACGCCCGCCTGCTGCAGTACCACACCCATCGCACGGCGAATGTGCCGCCAGTGGTGGCCGGCGCTCTCCCCGATGAGCGGATTTCCCGACGCGCTGTAAATCAGATTGTGGAAACGTATATCCGCATCGATCATGACGCCGATCTTGCGTCCCTTGACCGCTTTGCAGCCTTCCGCGATTACCCCGAGGTCGATTTTCGCGCCGGCGAGCGCCGCTTGGCGCGCAGCCAGGCCATCCAGGGCCGAGCGCATTTCATAGATCTGGGAAATGGTCTCGGCGCCGAGTGGCAAGACCATCAGGCCGCGGCGGCCGGCATCGACCACGAACCCGTCTTTCTTGAGCATGCGCAATGCCTGCAGGACCGGTTGCCGGGAAACCTCGAGAGTGGCTGCGAGGTCCTCCTGCGTAAGCCGCGCTCCCGGTGCAAGCTCGCCCTCGCAAATGGCGTTGAGCAGCCGCTGGTACACCTGATCCGTCAGGTCGGGAACGATGTGGATCGGGCTGATTGATGCCATGGGGGAAGGCCAACAGGCTTCGGTTTGATGCCATGGGGGAAGGCCAACAGGCTTCGGTTTGAAATTCTGTATATTGTATACAGAATTCTAACTTCGTCAACCGTTCCGGTTTCGGGCGCCGCAGGCGCGAACCTCGTTTTTGCCGGTCAGCCTGTTTTCTTGCGCGACGGCGCGCGCGCTTTTGATTTCGCCACCGTTTGCGGGGGCGGGGTATCCAGACGCATACTGGCATAGCTGCCGGGCGCGTCTTCAATGGCCTTCAGTCCATTGCCGGGGATGCGCGCCGCAACCTTATCGCCGCCGAAGCCGGCGATCCATGTACTCCAGTCGGTCCACCAGGATCCAGGATGCTTTTCGGCGGTAGCAAGCCATTCGTCTGCGGTGTCGCGCAGTTTGTCGTTGGTCCAGTACCAGTATTTATTCGCCGACGGCGGGTTGACGATGCCGGCGATATGCCCTGAGCCGCCGAGCGTGAACTGTACGGGACCGTTCAATAATTGGGCGCCAAGGTAGGTCGACTTCCACGGCGCGATATGGTCTTCGATCGTGGAAATGAAATAAGTCGGAATAGATATTTTTGACAAGTCTATTGGTTCACCCGCGAGCGTGATTCCGCAAGGTTCGCGCAATTTGTTGTTGAGGTACATGTTGCGCAAATAAAAAGTATGCATCTTTGCCGGCATGCGGGTCGCATCCGAATTCCAGTACAGCAGGTCGAACGGAAACGGTTCTTTTCCCAGCAGATAGTTGTTTACCACGAAGGACCAGATCAGGTCGTTGGCGCGCAGCATGTTGAACGTCGACGCCATCTCGGAGCCCTCGAGGTAGCCGCGCTCCGCCATTTTCTTTTCCAGGCTGTTGACCGCATTCTCGTCGACGAACACCCCCAGCTCACCGGGTTCCGAGAAATCGATCATCGTAGTGAAGAAGGTCACGCTTTTGACCCGGTGCTCGCGTTTCGCCGCCATCCATGCCAACAGCGACGCCGTGAGTGTGCCGCCCAGGCAATAACCGATCATGTTGATTTCGTGTTCGCCAGTCGCCTTTTCAATTGCATCCAGCGCTGCGCGTGGACCTTCCAGCAGATAATCGTCGAAGGTCTTGCCCGCATGCTTTTCGTCCGGATTCACCCATGAAATCACGAAAACCGTGATGCCCTGGTCCAGCGCGAAACGGATGAAGGAGTTCTTGGCCCGCAGGTCCAGGATGTAATACTTGTTGATCCAGGGTGGCACGATCAGCAGCGGCGTCTTGCAGACCTCGCTCGTGGTCGGTTGGTACTGGATCAGTTGCATCAACTCATTCTGGAAAACCACCTTGCCGGGCGTGCTGGCGACGTTCTCGCCCATCTTGAATGCTTTCGGGTCGGTCATGCTGATGGCCAGCTTGCCGTCGCCGCGATCAATGTCCTGCAGAAGATGATTGAGGCCGTCGAGCAGATTCTTGCCGCCGGTCTCGATCGTGGTCTTAAGCACCTCGGGATTGGTCAGTACGAAATTGGTCGGTGCGAGCGCGTCGATATACTGTCGGGTGAAAAACTTCACCTTGCTTGCAGTCTTGGGATCGAGTCCGTCGACCTCCGACACCGATTTCTGGATATTCTGTGCGGCGATCAGATACGACTGCTTGATGTAATCGAACACCAGGTTGTTCTGCCACAATTCGCTTTTGAAGCGATTGTCGGATTTGCCGGGTTCCGCTGCGGCCCGCGCTTCGCCACCCGAGGCCTTCACGACGGTGCTCTGCCACAGCGTGAAATAGTCCTGCCACATGCGCATCGACATCTCGGCCAGCTTGAACGGGTCGCTCATGAGCCTGCCCGCAAGTTCGGAGAATGCCTGGCCGACCCCGAGTTCGTCGGTCGGCTCCTCGCCGGCATGTCGGACCTGCTCGGCCAGTCGGGTTTCGATAAGATGTTTGCTGCGCAGCGCAATTTCCGCGAAAACCCGTGCAACATCGGTCGGGTCAGCGGATGCGGGTAAGGGGGATTTTTCTTCGGTCATATGAGTAAGCTAGAACGAACCGCGCTTGAGCGCAAGTCCGGCGATGTTTCAGCGTGCCTGTGTATTGTAAATTTTGAATTTTTCCACGACGACAGCCATTTCGTCATCGGCGAGGAGATTGGGCTTGCCGATCTGCAGCGCGCGCCAATACTGCTCGCATAAAGCTTCGACCTCGATGGCCAGCGCCAGCGCGGCGTTCAGGCTGCCGGCGGTTGCAATCATGCCGTGGTTCGCCAGCAGGCACGCGTTGCGGCCATCGAGCGCTGCCAGCGCATTGTCGGAAAGAGTTTGCGTGCCGAACGTGGCATACGGCGCGCAACGGATGCAGTTGCCGCCGGCCACGGCCACCATGTAGTGGAACGCCGGCACATCCATGCCGAGGCAGGCCAGCGTCGTCGCGAAACTCGAGTGCGTATGCACCACCGCATGGGCTTCCCCCTTGCCATTGTAGATATCGAAGTGGAAGCGCCATTCGGAAGAAGGCGGGCGTTTTCCCTTTGCCCTGGCCTGCCCGTCGATGAAGACGATATCCGCCGGCTTCGTTTCTTCGTAGGGTAATCCCGAGGGCGTGACCAGGAAGCCGTTCTTCCAGCGCGCGCTGACGTTGCCGGACTTGCCTCGATTGATGCCCAGGGCGTTCATCCTCCGCGCCGTGGCGATGATCTGTTTCCGGAGTTGCAGTTCGGTCACGGTCAAGCCACTTTCCTGCGAAACAGGTCATGCAGGCCTTCCCGGCTCGCCGGCGCAATACCGTGGTCCGTGATGATCGCCGTGACTAGCCGCGCGGGCGTGACATCGAACGCGGGGTTGGCCGCGCTCGTACCCTCCGGCGCAATGCGACCGTGTGTGATCAGGTTCGCCGGGTCGAGAGTCCGCATCGTCAGCAACTCGTCTGCGCTGCGTTCTTCGATGGGGATTTCACGCAAACCATCGTGGATGTTCCAGTCGATGGTCGGTGAAGGCACGGCGGCATAAAACGGAACATCGCAATCCTTTGCGGCCAGCGCCTTGAGATAGGTGCCGATCTTGTTACACACGTCCCCGGTCGCGGTGACACGATCCGCGCCGACGATGACGAGGTCCACCTCACCGTGCTGCATCAGGTGGCCGCCTGCATTGTCGGCGATCAACGTGTTCGGCACGCCATGCCGGGAAAGTTCCCACGCGGTGAGCATTCCCTGGTTGCGCGGCCGCGTCTCATCGACCCAAACGTGGACGGGAATGCCAGAATCGTGGGCAAGATAAATCGGCGCCAGCGCCGTGCCGACATCCACCGTCGCCAGCCAGCCGGCATTGCAGTGCGTCAGCACATTGACCTTGCCTTTCCTGTCCGCGATATTGCGCAGCAAAGTCAATCCATGCCTGCCGATGGCGAGATTGAAGGCGATGTCCTCTTCCGCAATATTTTCGGCTTCCTCCCACGCAGCAGCGGCGCGTGCCGCCGGTGCTACCGCTTGCAGTCGCCGGACCATGCGCTCAATGGCCCAGCACAGGTTCACTGCGGTCGGGCGCGTGCTGCCGAGCAGTTTCGCGACCGACTGCAGGCCGGCGTCGGAAGCATCGGCGGACATCGCCAGCGCAACGCCGTAAGCGGCAGTCGCTCCGATCAGGGGCGCACCGCGCACCTGCATCGAACGGATCGCGTGGGCGATTTCGTCCTGGTGGGATAGCCGCAGCGTGTGAAATTCGAAGGGCAAGCGCGTCTGGTCGATGATCGCGACGCGGTTGGTTTCGCGCCACACACTGCGATAGGCAACTCCGGCGACTTTCATCTGGCCGGTCGGAGGAAACGCAAAACGCCGTCGGCGCCGCACGAACGCGATAGCCTGCCTTGAAGCCAGAGGTAGTTCAGGTGTGCGATCGATTCGCCCATGGCGAAGAAGGTCTGGTGCGTGTCCAGCGCTCGGCGGAACAGTACTGGAAGCAGATCCGTTGCGGAACATGGCCGTGAACAGGCATCGAGCACTTCCGCGAGCCGGTCGCGATGATGGTCATGCAGCATTTGCACACGATGGCGCGCGCCGCGGAACGGCAGGCCGTGCGACGGCAGCACCAGCGTATCGGCGGGCAGTTCGTTGAAGCGATCGATCGACCTGAGGAATAATTTGAGCGGATCGCTCTCCGGCTTGCTCGGCCAGACACTGATATTGGTGCTGATTTTCGGCAACAACATGTCGCCCGAGATCAGCACGCCGAGCGATTCGCAGTACAACGCCGCGTGTTCGGGGGCGTGGCCGTAACCGACAATGACACGCCATCGATTACCGCCTATCTCGACCTCGTCTCCGTCGAGCATGCGCACGAAGTGGCGCGGCGGTTCTCCCACGATCTTGCGATACGAATTGCCTCGCCCGGCGATCCCCGACACGCGTTGCGCATCCAGCCCGTGTTGCAAAAACAGTTCGGCGGTCGCATCGGATTCGAATCCGGGCAAGGTTTCGTATTGCGCGTGGGCGGTCAGGAATTCCATTTCAGTCATCCACAACGGCGCACCGAAACGTTGCGTCAGCCAGCCGGCGTTGCCGAAATGATCGGGATGGAAATGCGTCACCAGTACGCGCGTCAATCCCGGACCACCAATGAACTCGGTGAAAATCCTTTCCCAGTGCGCGCGCGTGTCGTCCTGGCTGATGCCGCAGTCCACCGCGGTCCATCCTTTTCCATCGCGCAATAGCCAGAGATTGATGTGGTTCAGTGCAAACGGCAGCGGCATGCGCAGCCAGTACAGCCCCGGCGCAACCTCGCAGACGCTGCCGGCCGCGGGCGGTTCCGCGAAGGGGTAGCTCATCGGATCGGCAACAGCCGGGACAACGGAAGTCTGCATGAACAAATACCAGTCGAAGGAGAGGCCGCGCTATAGTTGAATTCTACTTGACGCTTACGTAAACCGCCGCCTGCATGGCTGACACCACATACACCATTACGGAACTCGCGCGCGAATTCGGTCTGACCACCCGCGCGATCCGTTTCTATGAAGACCACGGCTTGATCGCGCCCACGCGCGCCGGTCGCAACCGGGTCTACGGCAATCGCGATAAGGTCCGGCTGAAGCTCACTCTGCGCGGGAAGCGGCTGGGATTGTCTTTGTCCGAAATCCGGGAGCTGATCGACATGTATGACGCCGCCAAGGACGAGCGCGCCCAAGTCGAACGGTTGCAGCAAGTGCTGCAAAAGCGCCGCAGCATTCTGGAGCAGCAGCGTGAGGATATCGAAGTCGTCCTGGGCGAAATAGCTGCATTCGAGGAACAATGCCGTGTGCTCCTCGAGGGAGATGCCGAATTCCCTGTCAGGCAGACAAAAAGGCTTGCTAAAGTCCGTTCAAATTATTGATTTGTCTAATTTGTTGCGCAACATAATCGGAACATTTCATGGCCACGTCAGTGATGTTGGTCTGGAACGGTATGTGTCTACGTAATCAGCTGATCAAAAAAGCTTTACAGGGATTGGATGACGGTTAATTGACGTTAACGTAAACGTCAATTAGAGTTGAGTCAAAGGGAGGGTCGCATGTCCGGCTTGGAGCTCAGAATTCCTGCATTCGCGCAGCGCGTCCAATCGAGCTTCGCCTGGCAACAGGTCATGAAACTGCTCGGTGCGAGACTGGCCCGACTGGCGCCTGGCGAGTGCGACATAGAACTCCCGTTCAAGGCCGAATTGACCCAGCAGCACGGCTACTTTCACGGCGGCATCATCGGTACCATCGCAGACTCGGCTGGAGGGTATTCCGATGGCCCCGGGCAGTGGCGAACTGCTTATCGCGCGCGGACGTGTGTGAAATCCGGGCGCACGCTGGTGGTATCGCGAGTCAATGTTGTAGTGGTAAAAGGCGGGCGCGAGACGCTTTGCGCTACGCTGCTGAAAACCCAGATGACCATGCACGGGAGGGCGGATACATGAA
>JAYVMZ010000195.1:0-7474 GCA_043758735.1 Betaproteobacteria bacterium | reverse complement strand
CATCCGGTCGCGCGGACGCAACCGCAACGCATTGGCCGGCATCGCGGCAGCGCGGCGCCGGGTCCACAAGCTGGATTACGAGGAATTGCTGGGGGTTGTCGAAGTCTGGGTCGATACGGCGCTCAGCCTGAGCGGTCGCGACCTCAAACTCATGCAGCGCCTGGTTTCCCGCCAGAACGACCTGCGCCCGGCGCCCCGCCAGGACGAAGGCGTCCTGGCCAGGCACTTGCACTGAATGCGCCGGCGCGGAGGTGACGCCGGCCCGATCAACCGGCGAAAACGGAGCGTCAGGCGCAGCATGGCGCAGGATCTTCCCGAATATACGATTCAGGAAGCGGCGGCGAGGCTCGGCATCCCCCTGCAGAAGTTGCGGCGCTGGGATGCACAGGGCGTGCTGGTCGCGCGCCGGACCCATGGCGGCCACCGCCGCTATTCGCGCGAGATTATCGACGGGCTGGCCCGCTCGGCTGCAGTTCACGCCCCGGAGAGGCATGATCCGGCCAAGCCGGAAAACGGCAAGGTCGAAGACCAGCTGGCCGCCGCGCGCCGTACCCTAAAGGAAAAGCGCCGCATCATCCAGTTGCTGCTGGAAAGCGAATCGCGTTACCGCGACCTGGTCGAAACCTCTCACGACCTGATCTGGACGACCGATGCGCTCGGCCGCTTCACCTACCTGAACAATGCCTGCGTCGAGCTGTTTGGCCTGCGCCCGCGCGATCTGCTCGGCCGCTGCTTCTTCGATTTCGAAGCGCGCCCGCAGCATGTATCCAACCGCCGCTTCCTGTCCGCGCTGCGCAAGAACGGCGAGGTGAAAAACTACCTCGCGCACCTGATTTCCACTGACGGTACTGACCGCTGGGTCGGCATCAACGCGCGCGTGTCGCACGACGAGGAAGGCCGCATTTTCGGGCTGCGCGGCACCGCCCGCAATGTCACGGAACAGCATGACGCCGCCCTGGAAATCGAGCGCCTGGCCACGCACGACGGACTGACCGGACTGCCCAACCGCGTGTCCCTGCAAAAGGCGCTGGAAGCTGCTTTCGCCGACGGCGAAAAAGGCTCGGTGGCACTGCTCGACGTCGACCACTTCAAGTACATCAACGACAATTTCGGCCATCGCGTCGGCGACCAGCTGCTGGTCGCGATCGGCGGCTTGCTGAAGGACATGGTCAAGGACGAAAATGTTCAGGTATACCGCCTGGGCGGAGACGAATTCGCCCTGCACCTGCCGGACGCGCTGCGCGGCGATGCCGCACACATCGGAGAGCGCGCGTTGACGGCGCTGCGCCACTACAAATTCCCCGCGCCGGGCCAGAGCAGTCTGTCAACGCTGACCGGTTCCATCGGTGTCGCCACCTACCCGTTCCACGGCGCTGACGTCGCCACGCTGCTCTCCAATGTCGACATCGCGATGTACCAGGCCAAAGACAATGGCCGCAACCGCGTGCGCCTGCACGACCACAATCCGGACGATTTGCGCGGCACCCACAAGCGAGTGCACTGGGCGCGCGAACTGCGCGAAGTGCTCCACGAAAACAGGGTCATGCTTTGCTCGCAGCCGGTGGTCCGGCTCGCCGACCGCACGGCGGTGCACCAGGAAATTCTGGTGCGTATCCTCGACCGCAACGGCAACATGGTGCTGCCCGGACAGTTCATCGAAGTGGCCGAGTCGCTCGGCATGGCGCAGGAAATCGACCTGCGCGTGGTCAGCAACGTCATCGATGTCCTGCAGGGCCCGGAATTCCGCGGCCGCAAATCGCGCTTCTTCGTGAACCTGTCGCGTACCAGCATTTCCGATCCGCACTGGGTTCGGCGGTTCCACAATATGCTCGCCGCTGCGCCGATAGACCATTCGCAGCTGGTATTCGAAATCACGGAAACGGCGGCAATGTCGAGCGTCGACGTGACCCAGGAGTTCATCACGCAGATGAAGGGTATGGGCTGCCGTTTCGCCCTGGACGATTTCGGCGCCGGTTTCAGTTCCTTCTATTTCCTGAAGCGCTTCGACGTCGATTACCTGAAGATCGACGGCAGCTTCGTGCGTGACTTGGCTACCGACAACGCCAGCCGGCTGTTCGTGCGCGCGCTGTGCGACGTGGCCCGTGGCCTGAACAAGCAGGTCATTGCGGAATGGGTCGAAGATCAGGCGGCGATGGACATCCTGGTAGATATGGGCGTGCAGTACGGCCAGGGATTTTTGTTTGCCCGTCCGCAACCCTTCCCTGCCGCAGTGCCGGTCGAGCTTCCGCTGCAGGTCGGTAGGCGCGCCTGACAAGGCGCCGCGGCGCCGCAAATCCTTACCAGTTTTCCTTGAGAAGCTTTTCGGCCCAGAACAGGCCGAGGATGGTTTTCGCATCGCTAATCCGGCCGCGTCGGATCCAGTCCACCGCCTCGGACAGCGGCACCCGCAGGGTTTCCAGAAATTCGCCTTCGTCCAGTTTCGCGCCCTTGAACTCCAGCTTGCGCGCCAGGAAAAAATCGATGTGCTCATCCGAGTAGCCGATGCACGGATGCAGCAGGGCAAGTTCGCGCCATTCCGCGGCCACGTAGCCGGTCTCTTCCAGCAATTCGCGTTTCGCGGTCTCGATCGACGCCTCCCCCGGCTCGAGCTTGCCCGCGGGCAGTTCGTACAAATGCAGACCGACCGGATAGCGGAACTGGCGTTCGAGCAATACAGAACCGTCGTCAAATAAGGGCAGGATGATCGCGGCGCCCGGATGCACGACATACTCGCGCAACGCCCGGCTGCCGTCGGGCAGGGTGACTTCGTCTTCGTTGACTTTGAGCATGCGGCCGCGATACGCCGCGCGCGAGGTCACTTTCTTTTCCGTGAAGTCGGAACTCACAACGACAACTGGATCGCGCGCTGGCAAATGGCCAGCAAGGCGCCGGGGACGAGTCCGAGACCGATGATCGCCAGGCCGTTGAACGACATCAGCGCACGGACGTCGCCATAGGGTTCGATCGCATGCATGTCGGTCGGCGCATCGAAGTACATCAGCTTTACCAGGCGCAGGTAGTAGAAGGCGCCGACCAGCGAGAACAGCACCGCCACCACGACCAGCCAGGCGTAGCCCATGGCCAAGGCCGCCTGCAGCACGAACAGCTTCGCCCAGAAACCCACGGTCGGGGGGATGCCGGCCATCGAGAACATCAGCAACAGCATGATGAACGCGTACCACGGATTGCGCTGGTTCAGGCCCCTGAAGTCCTCGATGTTGTCTGCCTCGAATCCTTCGCGCGACAGCAACAGAATCATGCCGAAGGTGCCCAGGCTCATCAGCACGTAAATGATCGAATAGAACATCGCGGCACCGAAACCCTCGATCGTGCCGCTCAGGATGCCCAGCAGCAGGAAGCCCATGTGCGAGATGGACGAGTACGCCAGCATGCGTTTGAGGTTGGTCTGCGCGATCGCGGTCACGTTGCCGATCGCCAGCGAAGCCACGGCAAGGAGCACGAGCATCTGCTGCCATTCCACGACGAGTTGCTGGGCGCCGAGCGCCTCCACCAGGATACGCATGATGAAGGCGAACGAGGCGAGCTTCGGCGCAGTGCCGATCAGCAATGTTACCGCCGTCGGGGCGCCGTGGTAGACGTCCGGCACCCACATATGGAACGGCACCGCGCCGAGCTTGAAACCGATGCCGGCCACCACGAAGACCAGGCCGAAGATCAAGATGGTCGGGATGGCATCGCCGTCGGCGATGCGCTGGGCGACTTCGGTCACTTCGAGAGAACCGGTCGCGCCATAGATCATCGACATGCCATAAAGCAGCATGCCGGAGGCGAGCGCCCCCAGCACGAAGTACTTCATCGCCGCCTCCGTGCTGATGCCGGAGTCGCGCGGCAACGCCACCATCGCATACAGGGAAAGCGACATCAGTTCGAGGCCAAGGTAGAGCACCAGGAAGTGGTTCGCCGAGATCATGATCATCATGCCCAGCGTGGCAAACAGGGACAGGACGAAGAATTCGCCGCGGTAAATGCCGCGCAGTTTGGCGTAGGAACGCGAATAGGCAAGCATGACGGCGACCGCCAGGCACGCGGTGATCTTGAGGACGTCCGACATCGGATCGCCGACGAACATGCCATTGAACGTGTACGCCACGTCCTCGCCACGGGCGACATAAATAATTGCGGCGGTAGCAATCAGGGTGACCTGGCTCAGGATGTAAGTCCAGACGCGCAGCCGGTCGGGCAGGAACAGGTCGACGACGAGGATCGCGCAGACCATCGTCAGCACGAAGATCTCGGGGGCCGCCAGCAGGAAATCGGGCATTTCGTAGTTCATTCTAGAGTTTGCTCTTCATCGCCAGCGCCAGCACGTGCCAGCAGGAAATCGGGCATTTCGTAGTTCATTCTAGAGTTTGCTCTTCATCGCCAGCGCCAGCACGTCGCCGACCGCATTGTGCAACACCGAAGCGAAGGCCTGCGGGTACAAGCCCATGCCGAGGACCGCGACCGCGACCAGCGCGAGCACGAGTCCTTCGCGCGCTCCGATATCGGTAAGCGCTTCGACGTGGCTGTTCGCTACCGCGCCGAACACGACCCGCTTGTACATCCACAGCGTGTAGGCGGCACCGAACAACAGCGTCGTCGCGGCGATGGCGGCGTACCAGAAATTCACCTTCATCGTGCCCATGATCACCAGGAACTCGCCGACGAATCCGCTGGTGCCCGGCAATCCCGAATTGGCCATGGCGAACAGCATGAAAAAGGCGGCGAACACCGGCATCTTGTTGGCCACGCCGCCGTAGTCCGCAATCAGGCGCGAATGCATGCGGTCGTAGAGCACGCCAACGCAGAGGAACATCGCGCCGGAAATGAAACCGTGCGACACCATCTGGATGACCGCCCCCTCCATCGCCATGGCATTGAAGATGAAGACCCCCAGCGTGACGAATCCCATGTGCGATATCGACGAATAGGCGATCAGCTTCTTCATGTCGGTCTGCACCAGCGCCACCAGGCCGATATAAACCACGGCAATCAGCGACAGACCGATGACGACGGGCGCCAGGACATGGCTGGCATCCGGCAGAATCGGCAGGGACAGCCTGATGAAACCGTAGGCGCCCAGCTTCAGCATGACCGCGGCAAGCACCACGGAACCGCCGGTCGGCGCCTCGACGTGCGCATCCGGCAGCCAGGTATGCACCGGGAACATCGGCACCTTGACTGCGAACGCCGCGAAAAATGCGATGAACAACAGGATCTGCGCAGCCAGCGGCAGCTGCAGCGCATAGTATTCCTGCAGGGAAAAGCTGCCACCGGAAGCGGTATACAGGTAGATGAACGCAACCAGTGTCAGCAACGAACCCAGCAACGTATACAGAAAGAATTTCAACGCAGCGTACACGCGGTTCGGCCCGCCCCAGACGCCGATGATGATGAACATCGGGATCAGCGTGGCCTCGAAGAAAACGTAGAACAGCGCGGCGTCTATCGCGCAGAACACGCCGTTCATCATGCCGGACAGCATCAGGAAGGCTGCCATGTACTGGGCGACGCGGCTCTCGATGACTTTCCAGCCAGCCAGCACCACCAGCACGGTGGTGAAGGTGTTCATCAGGATCAGCAGCAGCGAAATACCGTCGATGCCGAGGTAGTAATTGATCTTGTAGGACTCGATCCAGGGAGTGAGTTCGATGAACTGCATGCCGTGGGTCGTGAGATCGAAATTGACGTAAAGCGGAAGCGCCACGACGAATCCGGCGACTGCTCCGGCCAGCGCAAGCCAGCGCGCGAAACCAGCGTTGCGGTCGGAGCCGGTAAAGAGCACGAAAACGCCAACCAGGATCGGCAGCCAGATGACGGTACTGAGCAGGGCGATGCCGTTCATGTCAGCTTCTCGCGAACCAGAGCGTGAGCAACACGAACACGCCGATGATCATGGTGAATGCGTAGTGGTAGATCAAGCCCGACTGCAATTTGCGCGCAATCTGGGCGGACCAGGCCACCACCCGTGCCGAACCGTTTACGAAAAAGCCGTCGATGACCGCCACGTCGCCGCCCTTCCACAATCCGCGCCCGAGCATGCGTGCGCCGCCGGCGAAGAACCAGTCGTTGAAGCGGTCGAAATAATATTTGTTGTCCAGCAGCGTGTAGAGCGGACCGAAGGCACGGCGCAGTTTCTCCGGCAGGTCGGTGCGCTTCAGGTAGAGGAAAGCGGCCGATCCGATGCCGGCGATCGACAGCCAGAATGGCAAGGTGCCGAGCGCGTGGATCATCATGGCCACGACGCCGTGGAACTCCTCGCCCATTTCCTTCAGCACGTCGTGCGACTCGTTTACCGCGATCGCATCGCCAAAGTAACCGGCGAACAGTACCGATCCGATCCACCATCCTATGCCCAGCGACGGGATCGCCAGCACGACCAGGGGACCCGTCACGACGACGGGCGATTCGTGCGGCGCATGATTGTTTCCATGGTCGTAACCATGATGACCGGCGGACAAATGATCGGGTTGCGCGCCAAAGCGCTCCTTGCCATGGAAGGTCATGAACATGAGCCGGAAGGTATAGAACGCAGTAACAAACACACAGGACAGCACGCAGAAATAGGCAAACCCGCTGCCCGGCAGATGGGATAGCGCGACCGCCTCTATGATCGCATCCTTGGAAAAGAATCCAGAGAAACCCGGTATGCCTGCACTCGCCAGCGCGCCGACCATCATCGTGGCGTAAGTGATCGGCAGGTATTTGCGCAGCCCGCCCATCTTGCGCATGTCCTGCTCGTGGTGCATGGCGATGATGACCGAACCGGCGCCGAGGAACAGCAGCGCCTTGAAAAAGGCATGCGTAACCAGGTGGAACATGCCCGCCGCGTAGGCCGAAGCGCCCAGCGCCACGGTCATGTAGCCGAGCTGGGAGAGCGTCGAATAAGCCACCACGCGCTTGATATCGGTCTGCACGATCGCCACCAGCGCCATGAAAAGCGCGGTGATCGCGCCGATCACCATGACAAAGGACAACGCCGCTTCCGACAATTCGAACAGATGCGACATGCGCGCGACCATGAAAATGCCGGCCGTCACCATGGTCGCGGCATGGATCAGGGCGGAAATCGGCGTCGGACCTTCCATCGAATCCGGCAGCCAGACATGCAGCGGAAACTGTGCCGACTTGCCCATCGCGCCGATGAACAGCAGAATGCAGATCGTGGTGATCAGCGGCCAGTCGGTAAAGGCCACGCCGACCGTCTCGTTCGCCAGTTCAGGTGCCTTGGCGAAAACTTGTGCGTAATCGAGCGTTCCGAAATAAGCCAGGATCAGTGCGATACCGAGCAGGAAGCCCAGATCGCCGACCCGGTTGACCACGAAGGCCTTCAGGTTGGCGTAGATCGCGGTCGGGCGGGTATACCAGAAACCGATGAGCAGATAGGAAACCAGGCCTACCGCCTCCCAGCCGAAGAACAGTTGCAGGAAGTTGTTGCTCATCACCAGCATCAGCATCGAGAACGTGAACAGCG
>JAYVMZ010000194.1:0-12512 GCA_043758735.1 Betaproteobacteria bacterium | reverse complement strand
GACCGTTCCAGCGAGTTCTACCTGCTGGCGCGAGGCAAAAAGCACGAGGGCTGAGCCGGTTTCACGTGGCGTGTAAGCCGCGTAGGGCCGGGAATCGGTTTAGAATGGCCCCCAATGATTGGCGGCTCGAGAGCCGCCGCAGCAAGGAGAAACCTTGAACAATCTCATCAAGAACGTAGCGATCTGGCTGGTCATTGCATTGGTGCTGATGACGGTCTTCAATCAATTCAGCGCGCGCCAGCAGCAGAACACCTCGGTGGAGTACTCGCAGTTCATCGAAGAGGTAAAGCAGGGCAACGTCGCCAAGGTAACGATCGAAGGCCGCGTGCTGAAGGGGGTGAAGAGCAACGGCGCCAAGTTCACCACCTATTCGCCGTCTGATCCGTGGCTGGTGTCCGACCTGCTCAAGGCCGGCGTTATCATCGAGGCGAAGCCCGAGGAAGAGCCGTCGCTGCTGATGAATATCTTCGTCTCCTGGTTCCCGATGCTGCTGCTGATCGGCGTATGGATCTTCTTCATGCGCCAGATGCAGGGTGGCGGGCGCGGTGGCGCATTCTCGTTCGGCAAGAGCCGCGCGCGCATGCTCGACGAATCCACCAATACGGTCACGTTTGCGGACGTCGCCGGATGCGAGGAGGCCAAGGAGGAGGTTTCTGAATTGGTCGACTTCCTGCGCGATCCGAGCAAGTATCAGAAGCTCGGCGGCCGCATTCCTCGCGGCGTGCTGATGGTCGGCTCTCCCGGCACCGGCAAGACGTTACTCGCCCGCGCGATTGCAGGTGAAGCCAAGGTGCCCTTCTTCTCGATCTCCGGATCCGATTTCGTCGAAATGTTCGTCGGCGTCGGCGCGGCGCGCGTGCGCGACATGTTCGAGCAAGCCAAAAAGCATGCTCCGTGCATCGTGTTCATCGATGAAATCGATGCGGTCGGCCGCCAGCGCGGCGCCGGCCTGGGCGGCGGCAATGACGAACGCGAGCAGACGCTCAACCAGTTGCTGGTGGAGATGGACGGATTCGAAACCGGTGTCGGCGTAATCGTCATCGCCGCGACCAACCGGCCTGACGTACTCGATCCGGCGCTGCTGCGTCCGGGCCGCTTCGACCGTCAAGTGGTGGTTCCGCTGCCTGACATCCGCGGCCGCGAGCAGATTCTCATGGTGCACATGCGCAAGGTTCCGGTCGCGCCCGATGCGCGCCCGGATATTCTCGCGCGCGGCACGCCTGGTTTTTCCGGCGCCGATCTGGCCAACCTGGTGAACGAGGCGGCGTTGTTCGCCGCGCGCGGCAACAAGCGCCTGGTCGACATGGACGATTTCGAACGCGCCAAGGACAAGATCATGATGGGCGCGGAACGCAAGTCCATGGTGATGCCCGAGCACGAGCGTCGCAATACCGCGTACCACGAATCCGGCCACGCGGTGGTCGCAAGGCTCCTGCCGCGGACCGATCCGGTGCACAAGGTCACCATCATTCCGCGCGGACGGGCGCTTGGAGTGACCATGCAGCTGCCGCAGGAAGACCGCTACAGCCTGGACCGCGAGCATATCCTGCAGAATATCTCCGTGCTGTTCGGCGGACGCATCGCCGAAGAAGTGTTCATGAAGCAGATGACCACCGGGGCGTCCAACGACTTCGAACGTGCCACTGAAATGGCGCGGCGCATGGTGACCCAGTGGGGCATGAGTGACCATCTCGGTCCGATGGTGTACGGCGAGAACGAAGGGGAAGTTTTCCTTGGCCGCTCGATCACCACGCACAAGAACGTTTCCGAAGCGACCATGCAGCAGGTCGACGCGGAGATCCGTCGCATCATAGACGAGCAATACAAGCTTGCACGCAAGCTCATCGAAGACAACAGCGACAAGGTCGAAGCCATGGCCAAGGCGCTGATGGAATGGGAAACCATCGACGCCGACCAGATCAACGACATCATGGAAGGCCGGTCGCCGCGTTCGCCCAAGCTACCGGCGAACACGCAGACACCGCCACCGCCGTCGCAAGGCAGTGCCACGGCGCCGGTGACGGTTACGCCGGCGCGGGAAGCCTGATCTGGGTGAGGTGCGAGGCGTGATGGGTGAGGCGTAACAACCTCCCCCTTAAATTTTTTGGCGTATTCGGCCTCTCCTACGCTGCCTCAAAATGAGCGTTAACGAGTCTTTGACCGCGCCTCACGCCTCACGCTTCACGCCTCACGCCGTTCTGAAGCTTGGCCGTTTCTCGCTGTCGCTCGAACGCCCACTCATCATGGGCATCGTCAATGTCACGCCGGACTCATTTTCCGACGGGGGCAAATTCCTCGACGCCGGCCGCGCCCTCGATCAAGCCCGGCAATTGATCGAGGAAGGCGCCGACATCCTCGACATCGGCGGAGAATCGTCACGGCCTGGCGCGGAATCGGTCGAAGTCGCGGAGGAACTGCGGCGTGTGCTGCCGGTCCTGGAAAAACTTGTCGAATTGCCAGTGCCCGTTTCGGTGGATACCTGCAAGCCGGAAGTCATGCGCCGCGCGATTTCCGCCGGCGCCTCGATGATCAACGACATCTTTGCACTGCGGGCGGACGGCGCGCTCGAAGCGGCCGCGGAATCGAATGCAGCGGTGTGCCTGATGCACATGCTGGGCGCGCCGCGCACTATGCAGCAGGCGCCGCACTATCGCGACGTGGTCGGCGAAGTGGAGACCTTTCTCGCCGAACGTGCCGTGGCCGCCATGGCCGCCGGCATTGCGCACGATCGCATCGTGCTCGACCCGGGCTTCGGCTTTGGCAAGACGCCGCAACACAACCTCGAACTGATCCGCGCGCTGCCCCGGTTGCGCGAGGCCGGATTTGCCTTGCTTGCCGGACTGTCGCGCAAGGCGCTATTCGGTAAAATTGTCGGACGCGAAGCGGCGGAACGCGTGAACGCGAGCGCAGCCGGTGCCATGCTGGCGGCCCAGCGCGGCGCGTCGATCGTTCGCGTGCACGATGTGGCCGCAACCCGCGATTGCCTGCTGGTATTGCGCGCGATAGACGACAAGACGTTTTCATTGCCATGAAAAAAACCAGAAAATATTTCGGCACCGATGGCGTACGCGGGCGCGTCGGAGAAGCGCCGATCACGCCTGACTTCGTGATGCGCCTCGGTTACGCGGCGGGCAAGGTGCTCGCCGACGGACAGGACCTTCCCCCCGGCGAACATGCCTCGGTCTTGATCGGCAAGGACACGCGCATTTCCGGTTACATGCTGGAGTCCGCGCTGCAGGCAGGCTTGTCCGCGGCCGGCGTGGACATCTATCTGGCCGGGCCGATGCCGACCCCGGCGGTGGCCTATCTGACACGCGCCCTGCGCCTGCAGGCCGGCATCGTCATATCCGCTTCCCACAATCCGTTCGAAGACAACGGCATCAAGTTTTTTTCGGCCGACGGCAACAAGCTGCCGGACGCCGTCGAACATGCGATCGAGGCGCGGCTGGACCGGCCGCTCGAGATCATGCCCTCGGCGCAGCTGGGCAAGGCGCGCCGCCTCAACGACGCCGCCGGGCGTTACATCGAATTTTGCAAGAGCACTTTCCCCACCAATCTCGATCTGCGCGGCCTCAGGCTGGTGGTGGATTGTGCGCACGGCGCGACATACCACATCGCGACGCACGTCTTTCACGAATTGGGTGCCGAGGTCGTCGCCATCGGCGTGCAGCCGGATGGTATGAACATCAACCGCGAATGCGGCGCGACGCATCCGCAGGCGCTGGCGAAGGCGGTGAAGGCGCATCGCGCGCATCTCGGCGTTGCGTTCGACGGCGATGGCGACCGCCTGACCATGGCCGATCAGGACGGCAGGCTCTATGACGGCGACCAGTTGCTGTTCGTCATCGCGCAATTCCGCAAGAAACACAAGCTCTCGAAGGCAGGCGTGGTCGGCACGCTGATGACCAACCTGGCGATGGAACAGGCGCTTGCCGCACTCGGCATTCCATTTGCCCGCGCGCCCGTGGGCGACCGCTACGTTCTGGAAAAGCTGGTCGAGAAAGGCTGGCAGCTCGGCGGCGAGAATTCGGGCCACATCATCTGCCTCGACAAGCATACGACCGGTGACGGCATCGTCTCCGCGCTGCAGGTGCTGCACGCGCTGAAGGCGGAAGGCCAGGGCCTGGACCAGCTGTGCGGCGGCGTGCGGCTTTATCCCCAGGTGCTGGTCAACGTGAAAACGCGTAAAGGTTTCGATTTTGCGGCCGACGCCAAGGTTGGTGCCGCGCTGGAAGCGACACGGCTGCGGCTTGGCGACAAGGGCCGCGTGTTGTTGCGCGCATCCGGCACCGAACCCGTCATCCGGGTGATGGTGGAAGGGGAAGGCCACGGTTTCATCACCGAACTGGCGGAATCGCTCGCACACACCATTCGCGAGCAAACGCAGGCGTGATGTGGGGTCCGGCAGGTGGTTCGTAGGGGCGACATGCAATCAAACTGTCACATTGTGTCCATAAAATCGCGGCATCGAGATTCAAACCCCTACTGAAGGAGATTGACCCCATGTTAAAACTATCCCGCATCGCACTTGCAGCGTTGCCGGCTGCATTCGCGGGGGCGCTGTGCATCGCCGCACCGGTGGCGTATGCGCAATTGGTCAAAATAGACGGCTCCAGCACGGTGTTTCCGATTACCGAAGCCATGGCCGAGGATTTCCAGAAGTCCACCAAGGGCAAGGTCAAGGTCACCGTGGGCATTTCCGGGACCGGTGGCGGCTTCAAGAAATTCTGCCGCGGCGAGACCGACATTTCCGATGCATCCCGTCCGATCCTGAAGAAGGAAATGGACGACTGCAAGGCGGCCGGCGTTCAATACATCGAAATGCCGGTGGCCTATGATGCGCTGACGGTCGTGATCCATCGCGACAACAAGTGGGCGCAGACACTGACGGTTGCCCAGCTCAAGAAGATATGGGAGCCGAGCGCGCAGGACAAGGTGAAGACCTGGAAGCAGGTCAATCCCGCGTGGCCCGACCAGCCGATGAAACTGTTCGGCCCTGGCGCTGACTCAGGTACGTTCGACTACTTTACCGAGGCGGTCAACGGCAAGGCAAAGTCCAGCCGCGGCGATTTCACCGCCTCCGAAGACGATAACGTGTTGGTACAAGGGGTGTCGCGTGATGTCAACGCCCTCGGGTACTTCGGTTACGCCTATTACCTGGAAAACCAGGACAAGCTCCAGGCAGTCGGGATCATCGGGAAAGAGGGCGCCAAGGCAGTCCTGCCGTCGTTCGACTCCGTCGTCAACGGCAGCTACCAGCCGCTCGCCCGCCCGATCTTCATCTATGTCAATGCCAAGTCGCTGGAACGGCCGGAAGTGAAGGATTTCGTCGAGTTCTACATGAAAAACGGCGATAAGCTGGTGCGTGAAGTAAAGTATGTGCCTCTGCCGGCCAAGGCTTACACGCATAACATCGAGAGCGCGGACAAGAAGGTGCTTGGCACCAAGTTCGGCGGGGAGAACAAGATCGGCCTGACCATCGAACAACTGATGCAACTCGAAGCCAAGTTGTAAGACGGAATCGACTGAATCGAGGCAGGAGGGGCGATGCCCCTCCTGTTTTTTGCCCGGGCTGCGGGTGTCGCGATAAATCTGTACTATATTTTCCTCGGCTCCGAACCGATGAGCTCCGTCGCAAATACCCGAACACTGAATCCCTTGGCGGACCATACAGTCAGCGCGCGGCTCGCGAAGAAGAGGACCCGGCATGTGCGCGAGCGCTTGATCGAGGGCCTGCTATTCCTCTGCGCATCGGTTTCCGTCGTGGTCACCGTCGGCATCGTGCTGATCCTGCTGACCGAGTCCTACCAGTTTTTCCAGCATGTCCCGCTGTTCGATTTCCTGACCGACAGGCAATGGACGCCGCTGTTCGACGACGCCCATTACGGCATCATGGTGCTGCTCTCCGGTACGCTGATGAGTTCGCTGGTGGCCCTGGCCGTGGCCATCCCGCTCGGCACCATCATCGCCATTTACCTGTCGGAATTCGCGCCCTTCGCGGTGCGTGAAATCGCCAAGCCTTTCCTTGAATTGCTGGGCGGCGTGCCGACCATCGTTTACGGCTATTTCGCCCTGCTGTATGTCACGCCGGCGCTACAGTTCTTTTTCCCCGGCCTGCCCGGATTCAACCTGCTCTCCGCGGGGCTGGTCATGGGCATCATGATCATTCCCTACGTCAGCTCGGTTTCCGAGGATGCGATGCGTTCCGTGCCGATGGCGATGCGCGAAGGTTCCTATGCAATGGGCGCGACGCGTTTCCAGACGGCGGTTCGCGTCGTCACGCCGGCGGCCTTTTCCGGCATTGCGGCGGCTTACATCCTCGGCATCTCGCGTGCGGTCGGCGAAACCATGATCGTTGCCGTGGCCGCCGGCATGCAACCCAACCTGACCTGGAATCCCGCGGAACCGGCTGCCACCATCACTGCTTACATCGTGCAGGTTGCGCTCGGCGACTTGCCCCACGGCAGCATCGGCTATCAGACCATATTCGCCGCGGGCCTGACCCTGATGCTGCTGACGTTGTTGTTCAACGTTGTCGGCCACTTCCTGAAGCGCCGCTACCGGCAGGCCTACTGACATGGCCGACATGACCGTAGCCGAAATCCGGGCGCTCATCACCAAACACAAGCGCTGGGACCTGATATTCGCGACCGTAGGTGTGCTGGCCCTGATGGTGGGCGTGCTGACCTTCGTTGCGCTGTTTGCCGGCATGGTGATGGACGGCGCGCACCGGCTGTCCTGGGATTTTTTCGTCAACTTCCCGTCCCGCCGTGCGGAGAATGCGGGCATTCTCTCGGCCTGGGTCGGCAGCACGCTGGTCATGCTGGTAACAGCCGTGACCGCCATTCCGGTCGGGGTGGCGGGCGCGGTTTACCTCGAAGAATATGCGCCGAAGAACTGGATGACCGACATCATCGAGATCAACGTCACCAATCTGGCCGGCGTGCCGTCGATCATCTACGGTCTGCTGGCGCTGGGTCTGTTCGTCTACAAGTTCGGCTTCGGCCAGAGCATCCTGTCCGCGGGGCTGACCCTCGCGCTGTTGATCCTGCCGGTGGTCATTGTCGCCACCCGCGAGGCGATTCGCTCGATCCCGGGCGTCATCCGCGAGGGCGCCTACGCGCTCGGTGCCACCAAATGGCAGACCACCGCGGACCATATTCTGCCTTACTCCATTCCGGGCATCCTCACCGGCGTGATCATCGGGCTGGCGCGCGCCATCGGCGAAACGGCGCCGATCATCACCATCGGCGCGCTGACCTTCATCGCATTTCTTCCGCCCGCGCCCTTCACCGGCGATCCGGCCGCCGGACCGTTCGACTGGCTGTTTGCGCCGTTCACGGTCATGCCGATCCAGATGTTCAACTGGACTTCGCGGCCGGAAGCCGCATTCCATCAGAACGCGGCCGCCGCAGGACTGGTGCTGGTGGTGATGACCCTGTCGATGAATGCACTGGCGATCTACATCCGCTACCGCCTCAGAAAAAACATCAAGTGGTGAGAATCCAGAATGTCCAAGATCATTGACGGACCGGCCGCACAATCCAACCTCGTACTCAAGGCGGAATCGCGCGGATTGAATTTCTATTACGGCGCATTCCACGCGTTGAAAGGCATCAACATGCCGATCTACGACAAGAAGGTCACCGCGCTGATCGGTCCATCGGGCTGCGGCAAGTCGACGTACCTGCGCTGCTTCAACCGCATGCACGACCTTTATCCGGGCAACCGCTACGAAGGCGAGATCCGGCTGCATCCGGACAACACCAATCTGCTGAACCCGCATGTCGATCCGATCGAAGTGCGAATGCGCATCAGCATGGTGTTCCAGAAGCCCAATCCCTTCCCGAAGTCAATCTACGAGAACGTGGCTTACGGCCTGCGCGTGCGCGGCGTGCGCGGCGTGGCCACGCTGGACGAAAAAGTCGAACAGGCGCTGCGTGGCGCCGCGTTGTGGGACGAGGTCAAGGACAGGCTCAATGAGTTGGCGTTCAACCTGTCCGGTGGCCAGCAACAGCGCATGTGCATCGCGCGCGCCCTGGCGACCGAGCCGGAAATCCTCCTGTTCGACGAACCGACTTCCGCGCTGGACCCGATCGCCACCGCCAACATCGAGGAACTGATCGCCGACCTGAAGCACAAGGTCACCATCCTGATCGTGACCCACAACATGCAGCAGGCCGCGCGCGTGTCGGATTTCACGGCTTACATGTACCTCGGTGAAATGATCGAATTCGACGCCACCGACACGATCTTCATCAAGCCGAAGAACAAGGCCACCGAGGACTACATCACCGGAAGGTTCGGCTGACCGGATCGACCGCTGCCGCCTGGCGGATGGCGTCAGGCTGTTGTGGCATTACCCTCGTTGCTCGCCGCAATGCGGCGAACATTGACCCCCCCTTGCCCTGACGGGTAAAATTCGCCAGTTTTTTCGGTGGGATAGCGCATGCGGCAGCGGCTGGTGATGGGCAACTGGAAGATGCAAGGCAGCCTTCCGGAAAATAAGGCCCTCCTCGACAAGGTCGCGGCGGCAGCGGAGGGGCTAAGCCGGGCCATCGCAGCGGTTTGCGTCCCTTATCCCTACCTGGCCCAGGCTCAATCGGCGTTGGCCGGGTCGAAAGCGGCTTGGGGTGGTCAGAATGTCAGCCAATATCCCAAAGGCGCATTTACCGGCGAAGTTTCGGCCGGGATGCTGCGTGAATTTGGCTGCCGCTACGCAATTGTCGGGCATTCCGAGCGCCGGCAGTTGTTCGGCGAGGATGACGCCACCATTGCGCTAAAGGCCGGGGCGGTTTTGGCCGAAGGCATGGTTCCGGTCATTTGCGTGGGTGAAACCCTGGCGGAGCGTGAGCGGGGCATTACCGAAGAAGTGGTCGGACGCCAACTCAATGTCGTGGCGGATCGGATCGGGCCGGAAGGACTGAAGGCGTCGGTCCTGGCCTACGAACCGGTCTGGGCGATCGGCACGGGCAAGACGGCGACGCCGGATCAGGCGCAGGCGGTGCACGCTTACCTGCGCAGGGTGCTGGTCGGGCGGGACAAGAGCATCGCCGCGACAATGCCGATCTTGTATGGCGGCAGCGTCAAAGCCGCCAATGCGGCGGAATTGTTCGGCATGCAGGATGTGGACGGTGGTTTGGTCGGCGGCGCTTCTCTGGTGGCCGAAGAATTTCTCGCCATCTGCCGGGCGGCAGAGGGTTGAAACGACGGGATACGCAAAAATGGAAACCTTGATTCTTATTCTTCATGTACTGGCCGCGTTGTGCGTCATCGGCCTGGTCCTGCTGCAACATGGCAAAGGCGCGGACATGGGCGCCGCCTTCGGCAGCGGTTCCGCCGGCAGCCTGTTCGGCTCTAGCGGATCGGCCAACTTTCTGAGCCGGACGACGGGCATCCTGGCGGCCGTGTTCTTTGTAACCAGCCTAGGGCTCACCTACGTGTCCAGTCATAAGGGCCGGTCCGAAGGCGTGATGTCCACGCACCAGGAATTGCTGGTCGATCCGGCCAAGAGCGCGCCGGTGCCAAGCGCGCCGGTACTGCCGGGCACGCCGACGTCGCAGCCCGGCGATTCGAAGGCGAACGAAATACCGAAGTAAGGGCAAGACGCGGGGAGTGAGGCGCAAGTCCCTCGAGCTTGCAAAAGATCGGCCTCACGCCCGGCGCCTGAAGGGCAATGCCGACGTGGTGAAATTGGTAGACACGCCATCTTGAGGGGGTGGTGGGGAAACCCGTGGGAGTTCGAGTCTCCCCGTCGGCACCAGTTTGTTGGGTACCAGGTATTTGATGGACGGGCAATGCGTGACGCACGAAAACTCACGCAGCCTGGTGAACATGGCTATTGGGTCCCGCCTTGTGGCGGGATGAGAGCGGGCAATGCTTGAGCAGTACTTTCCGATTCTGCTGTTCATTTTCGTCGGCCTCGCCGTCGGGGTAGCGCTACCCTTGGCCGGCGGCACCCTGAGCAGGCTGCTTGGTGTGCACCGGCCCGATCCGGAAAAGCTTTCTCCCTACGAATGTGGCTTCGAAGCCTTCGAAGACGCGCGTATGAAGTTCGACGTGCGCTACTACCTCGTGGCGATCCTGTTCATCCTGTTCGACCTGGAAATCGCCTTCCTTTTTCCCTGGGCGGTGGTGCTGCACGAAATCGGCACCTTCGGTTTCCTAGCGATGGTCCTGTTCCTTGCAATCCTCGTGGTTGGGTTTGTCTACGAGTGGAAGAAGGGGGCACTGGAATGGGAGTGAGCATCGAAGGCGTCACCGAAAAAGGCTTCGTCACCACCACGATCGACAATGTCATCAACTGGACGCGCACCGGCTCGATGTGGCCGATGACGTTCGGCCTGGCCTGTTGCGCCGTGGAAATGATGCACGCTGGCGCGGCGCGCTATGACCTCGACCGTTTCGGCGTCGTGTTCCGGCCGAGCCCGCGCCAGTCTGATGTGATGATCGTGGCCGGCACGCTGTGCAACAAGATGGCGCCGGCGTTGCGCAAGGTCTACGACCAGATGTCCGAGCCGCGCTGGGTCATTTCCATGGGTTCCTGTGCCAACGGCGGCGGTTATTACCATTATTCCTATTCGGTGGTTCGGGGCTGCGACCGCATCGTGCCTGTCGACGTGTATGTGCCTGGTTGTCCGCCGACCGCGGAGGCGCTGCTCTACGGCGTCATCCAACTGCAGAACAAGATCCGCCGCACCAACACCATCGCGCGCTGACTTCCGACATGGCCAGCATTGCGGCACTCGCCGAAAGCGTCAAATCCATGTTTGCCGACAAGGTCGTGGAAATTGTCAATACCGGCAGTGAACTGACGCTCGTCATCCGTGCCGTCGACCTGTTGGTTGTGGCCGATTCGTTGCGCGACCATCCGCTACTCAGGTTCGAACAGCTGATCGATCTGTGCGGCCTGGACTACCTGCACTACGGCAACGGTCGCCATGAAGGCTTGCGCTACGCCGTGGTGTACCACCTGTTGTCCGTCTCGTCGAACCACCGCCTGCGCCTGAAGGTGTTCGCCGCCGACGATGAATTTCCGGTCGTGGATTCGGTGGTCGGCATCTGGCCGTCCGCCAACTGGTTCGAACGCGAAGCCTTCGACCTGTTCGGCATCATGTTCCCCGGCCATCCGGACTTGCGCCGCATCCTGACCGACTACGGATTCATCGGCCATCCGTTCCGCAAGGATTTTCCGTTGTCCGGTTTCGTCGAAGTCCGTTACGACCCGGACCAGAAGCGCGTGGTCTACCAGCCCGTCAGTATCGAGCCGCGCGAAACCGTGCCGCGCGTCGTGCGCGAAGCGCATTACGGGGACGTTGAATGAGACCCGTAACCACAGAGGCACCGAGGCACGGAGAAAATAAAAGAGAACAAAAGATCCTCTTAATGTCCTTGTGTCCTGTCGCCTCGTTTTTCTTCGTGCCTCTGTGCCTCTGTGGCGAGTTCTGATGGCGGAAATCAGAAATTACACAATGAATTTCGGTCCCCAGCATCCGGCTGCGCACGGGGTGCTGCGGCTGGTGCTGGAGCTTGATGGCGAGGTGATCCAGCGCGCGGATCCGCACATTGGGCTGTTGCATCGCGCGACCGAGAAGCTCGCAGAATCCAAGACGTTCCTGCAGTCGGTGCCCTACATGGACCGGCTCGATTACGTCTCGATGATGTGCAACGAGCATGCTTATGTCATGGCAATAGAAAAGTTGATGGGGCTGCCTGTGCCATTGCGGGCGCAATATATTCGTGTCATGTTCGATGAAATTACGCGTGTCCTCAATCATCTGTTGTGGCTGGGTGCTCATGCGCTGGATATAGGCGCTATGACGGTATTTTTATACGCGTTCCGGGAACGCGAAGATTTGATGGATTGTTATGAGGCCGTATCCGGGGCGCGTATGCATGCGGCTTATTATCGCCCAGGCGGTGTTTATCGCGATTTGCCGGATACGATGCCGCAATATCTGGCGTCAAAAATTCATAACGCTGCGGAAATTCGCAATATGAACACCAATCGTCAAGGGTCGCTGCTGGATTTCATTGCGGATTTTGCAGCCCGTTTCGATGGCTATGTCGACGAATACGAAACGCTGCTGACCGATAACCGGATCTGGAAACAGCGCACGGTTGGCATTGGTGTGGTGTCTCCTGAACGAGCCTTGGCATTAGGTTTTAGCGGGCCTATGCTGCGAGGTTCGGGGGTGGAGTGGGATTTGCGCAAAAAGCAGCCTTATGCCGTGTATGACAAGCTAAATTTCGATATTCCGGTCGGCGTGAATGGCGACTGTTATGATCGTTATCTGGTGCGGATGGAAGAAATGCGTCAGTCCAACCGCATTATCAAGCAATGCGTGACTTGGTTACAGCATAACCCGGGACCGGTGATTATCGATAATCATAAAGTAGCGCCGCCGTCGCGCACGGATATGAAACAGAATATGGAAGAATTAATCCATCATTTCAAACTCTTTACCGAAGGCATGCATGTGCCCGAAGGGGAAGCGTACGCGGCGGTCGAG
>JAYVMZ010000193.1:0-6280 GCA_043758735.1 Betaproteobacteria bacterium | reverse complement strand
AACGCAGCTTCCTCGGCCTCAACCATCTTGCCGCGGCCATCATCGCGTTCAGGAAGGTCCCTTTGGCCCTAAACATTATTTACGGATAAATTCTTAGTCCTGCGTGCTGAGTCCCCGCTTTTCCTTCCTTTGGCCTTGAGCAGCACCATCACCGCGCCGCCACCGCCATCCTCGGCGCGCGCCTGCACGAAGGCGAGCACTTCGTCGCGCTGGCCCAGCCAGTTTCCGACTTTCCTTTTCAGCACGGGCTCCGCGTTCTTCGATCGCAGTCCCTTGCCGTGAACGATGCGCACACAGCGGAATCCGTGCGTCAGCGCGTCATTGAGAAAGCTTACCAGCAGCGCCCGCGCTTCCTCGGTGCGCAGGCCGTGCAGATCGAGGTGGTCCTGCGTGGCCCAGAAACCGCGGCGCAGCTTTTTCAGGATCACGTTGGACAGGCCATTGCGCAGGAACACCAGTTCTTCGCCGGTCTCAAGTCCGACTTCCATCGGCAACTGATCGGACAGGCTGTCTTGCAGCACCTGCTCGTCATCGCGCAGTGCCTGCACCGGAATCGGTGCCGGCGGCGGGCGTTGCAGGTCAGCCCTGCCGGAATCGCGCAGCGGCGAAACGCCTTTCAGCGCATCACGCAACAAGGCTTCCTCGTCTGCATTTTCCGCGGCTGGTGGTTCCGGTGTGATGGGGCGCTTGGCCATTTTCCTTCAAAACCCATTTTTGCCACAGACTGAGGACACAGAGGGCACAGATAAAAGCTGCAACACGCCGAGCCAAGTCCCACTTGAAAATCGTTGTTATGGACTTTTGTATTCCCCTGTCTTCTCGGTGTTCTCTGTGGCTAATAGCTTTTTTAAGTCTTTCAGTGGCCGAGCTCTTCGAGATACTTTTCCGCGTCGAGGGCGGCCATGCAGCCTGTGCCGGCGCTGGTGACGGCCTGGCGGTAGACATGGTCCTGCACGTCGCCGGCGGCGAATACGCCGGGGACGCTGGTGGCCGTGGCGCCGCCCTGGTTGCCGCTCTTGGTGACGATGTAGCCGTCGACCATATCGAGCTGGCCCTGGAAAATCTGCGTGTTCGGCGAATGTCCGATGGCGATGAACACGCCGGCAAGCGCGATTTCCCGCGCGTTGCTGTTCTTGGTAGAGCGGATGCGGATGCCGTTGACGCCTTTCTTGTCGCCCAAAACCTCGTCCAGCGTGTGATCCCATTCGAGCCGGACATTGCCGCTCCTGGATTTTTCCGTGAGCCGGTCGATCAGGATGGCTTCGGCGCGGAATTTGTCGCGCCGGTGGACCACGGTCACGGTCTTGGCGATATTGGACAGGTATAAAGCTTCCTCGACCGCGGTGTTGCCGCCGCCAACCACGGCCACGTCCTGGCCCTTGTAGAAAAAGCCGTCGCAGGTCGCGCAGCCGGAGACGCCTTTGCCCATGAAGGCGCTTTCAGAAGGCAGACCGAGGTATTTGGCCGATGCGCCCGTCGCGATAATGAGGGCGTCGCATGTGTACGTAGCCTGGTCCCCGATCAATTGGAAGGGTTTTTCACCGAGCTTCACAGTGTGGATATGGTCGAAAACAACTTCGGTATCGAAGCGCTCGGCATGCTTGAGGAAACGCTCCATCAATTCCGGGCCTTGTACACCCATGACGTCCGCCGGCCAGTTGTCCACCTCGGTCGTGGTGGTGAGCTGGCCGCCCTGGATCATGCCGGTAATCAGCACGGGTTTGAGGTTGGCGCGCGCCGCGTAGACGGCGGCTGTATAGCCGGCCGGGCCGGAGCCCAGAATGAGGAGCCGGGAATGTTTTGTTTTGCTGGTCATGGATATTCAAATGAGGTTGGATGCTCGACGAAGCAAGACTGTAGCAGCGCCGCAAAGCCCCTGTCCACGCATCAAATTGGCCTGCGTGAGCGCGCCGGCCATGGGATATAATTCTTTGAAACTGAAAAGGTAATTCGCACTTGCGTAAAACATCCGCGGCCCGGTCCGCCGTCCAGAAAACATCGCGCAAGCCCCTCCCGCCCAAGATCGCGGCACTGTTGCGCGAATCGTGGTGGCTGTTGCTGATCGGCGCGGCGCTTTACCTCGTCCTGATTCTCGCTACTTACAGCAAAGCCGACCCGGGCTGGTCGCACCAGGTTTCCGGTTCGCAGGTCGTCAACGCCGGCGGCAAGGCCGGCGCCTGGATTGCCGACGTGGCACTTTACGTTTTCGGACTTTCGGCGTGGTGGTGGGTGCTGTTCCTGGTCGGAGTGGTCGTCTGGGGCTATCGCCGCATCGAGGTGGTCGCCGAGAGCGACCGTCGTTCCATTGCGGTGGCCTGCATCGGCTTCCTTGTCCTCATCACAGCCAGCAGCGCCTTCGAATCCTTGCGCCTGTATTCGCTGAAGGCACAATTGCCGCTGTATCCCGGCGGTGTACTCGGTGAACTCGTCAGCGGGCTAATGGCTCGCGGATTCGGCTTTACCGGCAGCACCCTGATCCTGCTGATCCTGTGGGGCGTGGGCTTGGCCCTGCTCACGGGATTGTCGTGGGTGGTCATCATCGAGAAGCTCGGAAGTGCAATCGAAGTTGCCTATGTTTCGCTGCGCGAGAAATGGCAGACGCGGCAGGATCGCAAGGTCGGCGAGCAGGCGGCGGTGCAACGCGAGGAAATCGTCGAAGTCGAACGCAAACGCTTCGAGGAGCACGAGCCGATACGCATCGAGCCGCGGAAGATGGTCATTACGAAGTCCGACCGCGTCATCAAGGAAAAACAGAAGCCGCTGTTCGAAGACCTGCCGGATTCGCCGCTGCCGCCCCTGCACCTGCTCGATGAGCCGCCCGCCGACGTGGAAATGCTGTCTGCGGAGACGATTGAATACACCTCCCGGCTGATCGAAAAAAAGCTTTCCGACTTCGGCATCGAGGTCAAGGTGGTGGCCGCGCAGCCGGGCCCTGTCATTACCCGTTACGAAATCGAACCTGCCATCGGCGTCAAGGGCAGCCAGGTCATTAACCTGGTGAAGGATCTTGCGCGTGCGCTATCCGTCGTGAGCGTGCGCGTGGTCGAAACCATTCCCGGCAAATCCTGCATGGGACTCGAAATCCCGAATCCGAAGCGCCAAGTCGTGCGCTTGTCGGAAATCCTGAGCTCGAAGATCTATGCGGAAATGGCCTCGCCACTGACCCTTGCGATGGGCAAGGATATCGCCGGGAATCCGATTGTCGCGGACCTGGCCAGGATGCCCCACGTGCTGGTTGCGGGAACCACCGGATCTGGCAAGTCCGTCGCGATCAACGCCATGATTCTGTCCTTGCTGTACAAGGCGACCGCGAATGATGTGCGGTTGATCCTGGTCGATCCGAAGATGCTCGAACTCTCGGTCTACGAAGGCATCCCGCACCTGCTCACACCGGTGGTGACAGACATGAAGCAGGCGGCGCACGCGCTCAACTGGTGCGTCGGCGAGATGGACCGGCGCTACAAGCTGATGTCCACCCTGGGCGTGCGCAACCTGTCCGGGTTCAACCAGAAGATCAAGGAAGCGGAAAAAGCCGGCAAGCCACTGACGAACCCCTTCACCATCACGCCGGAAAGTCCGGAGCCGCTGAAGGAATTGCCGCTGATCGTGGTGGTCATAGATGAACTTGCGGACCTCATGATGGTCGTGGGCAAGAAGGTGGAAGAGCTGATCGCGCGGCTGGCGCAGAAGGCGCGCGCGTCCGGTATTCACCTGTTGCTGGCGACCCAGCGCCCTTCGGTTGATGTCATCACCGGCCTGATCAAGGCGAATATCCCGACGCGCGTCTCGTTCCAGGTGTCCAGCAAAGTCGATTCGCGGACCATCCTCGACCAGATGGGTGCGGAGCAATTGCTCGGGCAAGGCGACATGCTTTACCTGCCGCCCGGCACCGGTTATCCGCAGCGGGTACACGGCGCTTTCGTCTCCGACCAGGAAGTGCACAAGGTCGTCGATTACCTGAAGTCACGCGCACAGCCGCAATACATCGACGATGTGCTCGAAGGCGGCGAGGCCGACGCGGAGAACGGCGGGGCGGCGGGCGAGGCCGACGCGGAAGCCGATCCGCTTTACGACCAGGCCGTCGACATCGTGGTCAAGTCGCGGCGGGCTTCGATCTCGCTGGTGCAGCGGCATTTGCGCATTGGCTACAATCGTGCCGCGCGCCTGATCGAGCAAATGGAACGCGCAGGGCTGGTGTCGACAATGCAGGCCAACGGTAATCGCGAGGTGCTCGCACCGTCCAGAAGCGAAGCCTGACACGGAGCGGACCGAAAAAAAGGCCAGGAACCACGCAGGGTGGCAATGGTCTAGGAGCAAGAGTCTGAAAACGAGAGGAGATGCTTGTGCGAATACATTGGATGAAGCTGGCGATGCTGACCGGTTTGCTGATCGCGTCGTCGGCGAGGGCAGGGTCGATCGAGAAATTGCATGCGTTCATCGAACAGACCCGCTCCGCCAAAGCGAATTTCAGCCAGGAAGTCATCGATTCCAACGGTTCCGTGCAGCAACAGGCGAGCGGCACCGTGCAGTTCCAGCGTCCCGGAAAATTTCGCTGGATCTATGACAAACCCTACGAACAAATCATCGTCGGCGACGGCGAGAAGCTGTGGATCTACGACAAGGACCTGAACCAGGTGACCAGGCGCAATCTCGACAAGGCGCTCGGCAGCAGCCCGGCCGCGTTGCTCGCCGGCGCGGACGATGTTGACAGGTACTTTTCCCTGAATGCGGTCGGCGTAAAGAAGAAACTCGACTGGCTTGAGGTCAAACCTTACGACGAGGACAGTTTGTTCGAGAAGGTGCGCATGGGTTTTCGCGGAAACGCGCTGGAAGTCATGGAACTCCACGATCATTTCGGGCAGAAGACCACGATCACTTTTTCCAACATGCAGCGCAACCCCAAGACCTCGCCCGACCTGTACACGTTCACCGTTCCCAAAGGCGCGGACGTCGTTACTGAATAGTGAAGGCGCTCTCTCCGCAAAGACGCAAAGGAACGCAAAGAGGGCCAAAGGGTCTCGGAATAGGAATCTATTGGATCTTGGCCGCCCGATGGATTCACCTGGGTCGCCAGGAGCATTCATATACTGGGCTTTTCACTGCTGATATTTTTATCCCTTAGCATTACTTTGCGTCTTTGCGGTGCAAATGGCCCTAGATGACAGATCTGTTTGAAGCGAGGCAGCCGGCGGCGCCATTGGCGGAGTTGATGCGGCCGCAGAACCTGGACGACGTCGTCGGGCAGCGGCATCTGCTCGGACCGGACAAGCCGCTGCGCGTCGCGTACGAGTCGGGGAAGTTGCATTCGATGATCCTGTGGGGTCCGCCCGGGGTGGGCAAGACCACGCTGGCACGCTTGATGGCGAAGGCGTTCGATGCCGAGTTCATCGCACTCTCCGCGGTCTTGTCCGGCGTCAAGGATATTCGCGACGCGGTCGCGCATGCGGAGAACGTCCTCCAGCAATCCGGACGCGCGACCATCCTGTTTGTCGACGAAGTCCATCGCTTCAACAAGGCGCAGCAGGACGCGTTTCTCCCGTTTGTCGAACGCGGGCTGGTGACCTTTATTGGCGCGACGACGGAAAATCCGTCATTCGAGGTCAACGGCGCATTGCTGTCGCGCGCGGCGGTGTATGTCCTCAAGCCGCTCGCCGAGGAAGACCTGGCGGAATTGTTCTCGCGCGCGTTCGCGAAGGCGTTTCCCGCCTTGGCGTATTCCGAAAAAGCACGTGAACTGGTGGTGGGCGCTGCCGACGGGGATGCCAGGCGATTGTTGAACATGGTCGAAGCCATCGGCAATGCGGCGGCGACGCGCGGGATTGCCGAAGTCGACGAGCCCTTCATACAAACAACCCTTGCACAGAACCTGCGCCGCTTCGACAAGGGTGGGGACGCTTTCTACGACCAGATCTCCGCCCTGCACAAATCGGTGCGCGGCTCGTCGCCGGACGCCGCGCTGTACTGGATGGTCAGGATGCTGGACGGCGGGGCGGATCCGTTGTATGTGGGACGGCGCCTGGTGCGCATGGCGATCGAGGACATCGGCCTGGCGGACCCGCGGGCGTTACGTCTGTGCCTGGATGCCTGCGAGACCTATGAAAGGCTGGGCTCGCCCGAGGGCGAACTCGCGCTGGCGCAGGCCACCATTTACCTGGCATGCGCCGCGAAGTCGAATGCCGCCTACGTTGCGTATAATGAGGCCCGCTCGCTGGTCCAGTCCGACAAGTCCCGGCCCGTGCCGGAGCATCTTCGCAACGCTCCCACCAAGCTCATGAAGGAA
>JAYVMZ010000192.1:0-2420 GCA_043758735.1 Betaproteobacteria bacterium | reverse complement strand
TGCAGACCGATCCCGGAGGGCCTTCCTCCATCTCTCATGCAGCTTTTCACACATCGGTTAGCTCACATGAAGCCTCCTTCTGTGTTGCTGCAGCACACTAATATTGCACGCCCCATGCCGCGCCGATGCCGAACGTGAACAGGAATCCCAGCACGTTGAGCGGCCGCCATGCCTTGTAGAGCGCAATGCCGAGGACACCGGCGTTGAGCACGGCGTAATAACTGAACAGCGCCACGTGGCTGCCGCCCCCGGTGGACGCGAGCACCGGCGCGAGGAAGCCGCCGGAGACGCCGAGCACGGCGAGCGAAAGCGCGTTCTGGAGTACGGCGAGTATGGCCGAAAATACGGCGATGGCTGCCAGCAACAGGAACGCCACCTCCCCCGGGATGAGATTGAAGAGGCGAAAGGCGCCAAACACCGTCAGGTAGAGCAGCCCTACCCCGCCGCCTTGCATCGCCAGCGCGTAGATCGGCTTGCTGGCGCGCAATCGCCAGCCGATCACCAGCATGATCACCGCGCCCAGCGCTACGCCGATCAGCCTGACTTCGATCGGCACATGGGAATGGTCGTAGGCATATTTCAGCAGGAAGGCCACGCCGAAAAACAACACCACCACGCCGACCCTCACCAGCGCGTTGCCGCCAGTCAGCCATGCCCAGGCGCGATTGATCGGCCAGGATTCTGCGGGCGGCGACGCTATGCGTTCATCGGACGCCACGGGTTCGTAAACCTGGGCGGGCTCGGGAAAAGTGACCGGGGTGTAGGCTCTGGCGGGTTGCGCCGGGATCGACGCGACTGCTTCAGGTTCAATCGCGGGCGCAGGCTGCAGCGGCGCCGGCGCGATTGCAGATTCGTCTGGCTTGGGGATTGCTACGCGGGTCAATCCGAACAGTTGCTTGCGCAAATCCGCAACCGTGACCTCGAGCGCCGCAAGTCGTGTTTCGATTTCGGACTGATGGGACTGCTGGCGGAAGAGGGAAAATACGGCGCCGGCAAGCGCGCCTAGCAATCCACCCACGAGCGTTCCTTCACCGAAACCGAATACGCTGCCGAGCAGAAGTCCGATTAACAGTCCGATGAACCACATGGCGTCGTTCCCCCTTCAGCGGCACATGACCGAATCGCAGCGCATCTTTGCACACAATCGGGCCAACGCCTAGCCAAACGGCATATTGCCGCGACGGCCAGCGACACGGGACCGGCTACTTCAGCGGCTTGAAGCGGATGCGCTTGGGCTTGGCGCCTTCTTCGCCGAGGCGCTTCTTCTTGTCGGCTTCGTATTCCTGGTAATTGCCGGGGAAGAAGGTCCACTGCGACTCGCCTTCGCAGGCGAGGATGTGGGTGGCGATGCGGTCGAGGAACCAGCGATCGTGCGAGATCACCAGCACGCAACCGGCGAACTCCAGCAAAGCATCTTCCAGCGCGCGCAGGGTCTCCACGTCGAGGTCGTTGGACGGTTCATCGAGCAGCAAAACATTGCCGCCGGAGATCAGGGTGGTCGCGAGATGCAATCGTCCGCGTTCGCCGCCGGACAGGTTGCCGACGACCTTCTGCTGGTCGGAGCCCTTGAAATTGAACCGGCCCGCGTAGGCGCGCGAGGGCATCTCGAATTTACCGACGGTGAGAATATCCTGGCCATTGGAAATCGCTTCCCACACCGTCTTCTTGTTTTCGAGCGCATCGCGCGTCTGGTCGACGAATGCAAGCTGCACGGTCGAGCCGATTTTCACTTCGCCGCTGTCCGGTTTTTCCTTGCCTGTGATCATGCGGAACAAGGTCGACTTGCCGGCACCGTTCGGGCCGATGATGCCGACGATCGCGCCCGGGGGAACACTGAAGGAAAGCTTGTCGATCAGCAAACGATCGCCGTAACCCTTCGACACCTCCTTGAACTCGATGACGCTGTCGCCCAGGCGCTCGGCCACCGGAATGAAGATTTCCTGGGTTTCGTTCTGCTTCTGGTGCTCGTGGGACGACAACTCCTCGAAGCGCGCGATGCGCGCCTTGCTCTTGGCCTGGCGTGCCTTGGGGTTCGAGCGCACCCACTCGAGTTCCTTCTGCATCGCCTTGATGCGAGCGGACTCCTGCTTGGATTCGACTTCGAGGCGCTGCTCCTTCTGCTCCAGCCAGGAACTGTAGTTGCCTTTCCACGGGATGCCGCGGCCGCGGTCGAGTTCCAGGATCCACTCGGCGGCGTTGTCGAGGAAGTAGCGATCGTGGGTCACCGCCACCACGGTGCCAGGAAATTTTTGCAGGAACTGCTCCAGCCAGTCCACGCTTTCCGCGTCCAGGTGGTTGGTCGGCTCGTCGAGCAGCAGCATGTCGGGCTTCGACAGCAGCAGCCGGCACAGCGCGACGCGGCGCTTCTACCGCCTGAGAGCTTGCCGACGACGGCGTCCCACGGCGGCAGGCGCAGCGCG
>JAYVMZ010000191.1:0-2215 GCA_043758735.1 Betaproteobacteria bacterium | reverse complement strand
AGTTGCGTTGGTCGGTCCATGCCGTGATAGTCCTGAAGCCGGCGCGGCGCAACAGCCCGTCGAATTCCTCCGCGCTGTACTTGTAGCTGTTCTCGGTGTGAATGCGTTCGCCGGCCTCGAAGCGGCGGGTGCCGCCGGGCCAGTGCACCTCGACCTCCAGTCGCGTTTCGACATGCATCTCGGCGCGCGACAGCGTCTGATTGAAAAAACCGCAATGCCGCCAGTCGCGCACGTCGAAATCCGAGCCCAGCGCCGCGTTCGCGTTGTTGAGCGCGTTGAGGTTGAATGCAGCGGTCACGCCGAGCGCATCGTCATAAGCGGCATCGAGGATGGCCTTGTCCTTGATCAGGTCCACGCCGATCAGCAGGCCGCCTTGCTGACGGCATTGCTGCCGCAGGTCGGACAGGAAGCCGGCCGCGTCGGCGGGCGTGAAATTGCCGATCGAGGAACCCGGATAAAAAAACAGGCGCCCGGTTTCCGGCACCGTGTCCGGCAACGCAAGGCCTTCGGACATGTCCATGCCCAGCCCAGTCATGCCGATGTCGGGAAACCGTTGGTGCAGGCGCACCAGCGCCGTCTCCAGATAGGCCGCGGAAATATCCACCGCGACATACTGTGCCGGCGCGAGCGTCCCGAACAGGCTGGCGGCCTTTTCGCAATTTCCCGCACCGAGATCGATCAGGGTGCGGCCGGTGCCGACCGCACGCGCGATGTCGCCGGCATGGCGCGCGAAAATCGCCGCCTCCGTGCGGGTGGGATAGTACTCGGGCAATTGCGTGATCGCGTCGAACAACTGCGAGCCCAGGGAATCGTAGAAATACTTGGAGGGTATCCAGGCCTGCGGCGCATTCAGGCCTTCGAGCAATTCTTCGCGGTTATTCCACAATCCTTTGATGGGTTCCCGATTGCGCAACCGTACCGCATCCGTCGCCCTGCGCGCCTGCGCGCGCCGCGAGGTCTCCCGCACCAATGCGATAACGTCCCGGTCCGGATTCGCAACGGCGATTGTGCTTTCCTTATCGTGCAACTGCAGCATGTGTGAGGCTCCCGTTGTCATGTGTTTACGAGCCGTGGCCGGAACAATCATGTTATTCCTTTTCCGGCGTTGCGCGTTCCCCTGAAAAGAGATTGGCCGGCCCTCCCGGCCGCTACGGTTTGGTGTGGCGGCTGTGGGCCGTTCGACCCATCGCATTGGAAATTAATTTTGGGCGACAGACGCGCTGCTGGTCGCGGGCAGGCGGCCCGCGCGCTCTCGTAGTCCGACATGCCGACGTTCGCTCGGTTCCTCAGCGTCGTCGGGAAATCCGCGCATTTTTTGTGACCAAATGCAATTGTCGCCTTACCTTTCACCAGCGACCTTTTATGGTTTGAGGGTTTTGTTATTATTGTCAAACGGGCACAATGAACCTTTGGCCCCCGGCACGGGCGATACCAGGCTTTCAGTTTCACATTGGAAAGGGCGGTATTTTGCGTCGAACTTGCCCGGATGTCGCTGCGATGGAACGATAGGCACTAAAGTTCATGCCCGCTCAATTCCCCAATCCGGATGCGCCTGGCGCGACGCCCCAGGCGACGCCGTTCGACACCATCCTGACGCAATGTCGTGACCTGGTTTGCGAGCGCCTCAGCGCGGCATTGTCGGGCATGCTCGACAAGGTCAACGACGCTCTTTCGGCCCTGATCAATGAAACCCGGGATGCGAACGCGCAGAAGCTCTATTCGCAAACCCGGGACAAGGCGCTCGCGCAACGCGAAGCGATCGAGAAGCAGTTCCGGACGCGTTATCTGCGGGAGTTCCAGCAACGCAGCAACCGGGTCAAGAAAATCGGCGACAGTTTCGCGGAAATCGACCTGTCTTCGCTCGAGCTGGAACTGGTGGGCGACGACGACCTGGACGAAACGCTCAAGTTCAACGCCATGGCCGCCAAGCTGCGCCAGTACTGCGACGAGGAACTCATCGCCCTCGACCAGCGCGTCGGCGTGCTGCTCGGCGACGCCAGCCTGCAGGCGGAAGACAACCCGTTCACCCCCCAGGCGATCTGCGACGCGTATAAGGATACGTGCCGCCAGCTCGATTCAAACGTCGAAGTCCGCATGGTCCTGCTCAAATTGTTCGACGACCATGATGCAATCGCACATTTTTTTGCTGATCCGGCAACGCAGACAGGCGCACTTCGGCTGCGGCCAGCGTCAAATAGGTGCCGGTCTGACCGGC
>JAYVMZ010000190.1:0-4734 GCA_043758735.1 Betaproteobacteria bacterium | reverse complement strand
GGCGATTCGGACAAGCCGCGCGACGGCTACGACAAGCGCAGCATGGCCAGCGACATCATGGCAACGATGATCGCGCTTGGCTTCGAGCATTTCGCACTGGTCGGCCACGATCGCGGCGCGCGCGTTTCGCATCGACTGGCGATGGACTATCCCGATGCCGTGAAGAATCTCACGGTGCTCGACATTGTGCCGACGTACACCGTTTTCCGCGACGCCGGCAAGGAGCTCGCGGCCGCGTACTGGCACTGGTTCTTCTTTCAGGTTCCCGACCTGCCGGAAATCATGCTCGCCAACAGCGCGGAGCCGTTTCTGCGCAGCATGTTTCGCGCACTATGCTTTCGCCAGGACGCGATCGAAGAGCCGATGTTCGCCGAATACCTGCGCGCTTTTACACTGCCGGGAACGATACGCGCAGGACTGGAAGACTACCGGGCCGCTGCGACGGTGGACATCGCCGACGACGAACGCGATCTGGGCAAGAAGCTGTCTTGCCCCGTGCTGGCGATCTGGGGCGAGCAGGGCAAGATGCATACGCTGTTCGACGTGCTTGCTACCTGGCGGGAAAAAGCGACCGACGTGCGCGGCCACGCATTGCCGTGCGGGCATTTCATTCCGGAAGAGGCGCCAGGCGAACTGTTGCGCGACCTGATTTCTTTTCTTGGCCAGGGCCGTTGAACCGGTGCCCGGGGCGGCGGTCTCTGATAGAGACGCCATCGAGCCGGTTCGAACTACTGGGAGCACCAGCATGAAATTCCGCATTCTTGTCCTTTTCCTGCTCCTTCTGGTTTCGGGCGCGGCGGCCGCGTTCGACCAGGAAGAAACCTATACCAACCTGACCCCTGGCAAGGACATGCTGGACCCGGGCAGGCTTTCCGAGCTGCTTCGCAACAACGACGTTCGCGCGATGAACAACATTGCGCTGCTGTGGGCGAAGGGTTTCGACGGAAAACAGAGTTTCGAGGAAGCGCTGAAGTGGTGGAAAGAAGCAGCCAAGCGCGGCTACACGGTGGCGATGAACAACATCGGACTGCTGTACGCGAACGGGCACGGCGTGCAGCAGGATTACAACGAGGCGTTCAACTGGTGGCATCAGTCGGCCTTTCTCGGCAATGCCTGGGCGATGAACAACGTCGGCGACCTTTACGAAAATGGACTCGGTACGTCGCGCAACCTCCAGATGGCGATGACGTGGTATCAGAGCGCCGCTACGCAGGGCGAGCCGATGGCGATGTACAACGTCGGTCTGTTGTACGAGTCGGGCGCCGGCGTTACGCGCGACGATGTGGAGGCGCTCGCCTGGTTCCGCAAATCGGCTGGACTTGGCTACGCCTCGGCCATGCATAGCATCGGAAAGATGTATGTCGACGGCCGCGCAGTCGGCGCCGATCCCGTGGAAGCGCTGGCCTGGTACAGTGTGGCCGCTTTGCGATATCCGCCGGAAGACGCAGGAGAGGCCGAGATCAATCGTAAAGAAATCGCGCAACTCAGCTTCAGAATGGACGCAGAGCAACGCGCTCGCGCAACGGACAGGGCCGCGGCGATCGACGTCCTCACCCAGCCGGCCAAGGCCGAATCGCCGAAGCCGTTACAGCCGGGCGAGAAATCCACTTGAGCCTTCGCCTCGTTGTATCGGCCGGCGTAGTGTTTGTGCTCGCCATTCCACTCGTCACGATAGCGGCGCAATCCGCTGGGCAGTCTGTACCGGACGCCGCTGAAATGGAACCGGCGAGAAGCTATGGCAAGCATGCCAACGACGGCAGCATCACATCGCGAAAGTATTTCGGCAATGCCGGTGCCGAGGAACTGTCCGAAGCCGAGTTGATGCCCGCGCTGGTGGCCGCGCTGGATCAGATTTCCAAATATCATCGGCTGGTGGCCCTGCCGGAGATCATCCGGGTACCGCACAAGCGCATCGAGGAAATTGTGTGCCGGGCGAAATGCGCCGCGCTTGCGGTCTATCGGCCGGGCGAAGGCATTTACCTCGATGACAGCCTCAAGCCGAAAACCAGCCTGTTCGACCGCTCGATCCTGCTCCATGAGCTCGTTCACTACGTACAGGACATGAGCGGGGCGCATGGCGATATGAAGCCCTGCATGCGCTGGTACCAGCGCGAGCAGGAAGCCTATGCAATCCAGAAAATCTTCCTCGGCATGACCGGCAGCCCGACCCGTGTCGGCTACTCGGCCCACCAGTCCACCTGCGACGACGACGTCTCTCAATCCAAAGCTGATATTCACCACAGAGGCGCGGAGGGCACAGAGGAAACCAAAAAAACGGGAACTCAGTAGAAGCTATTGGCCGCGTATTGAATGGTCTGCCAGTACTCAGACGAGTTCGCGACACGGTGCCATCTTTTTTCCAACTTCTATTCAAGTTTTCGGTTTTTCTCCGTACCCTAAAAGGGTACTCCGACGTGCTACGCACGTAGGGTATCTGTGGCTCTGTGGTGACAAAGATTTGGAACAATCTTTAGTTCGAATCAGCTATCAATCCGCTGCGTGCAATATATATTGGACGGGCATGCATTGCGTGCCAAATAATGCCACTTCCAAAACCGGAGAAAAATACCATGGCTGCGAATCCGACACCATTTTCCCTGCACGTCGGCAACGATGTGCTCGACGACCTCAAAGCCAGGCTTGCGCGTGTGCGCTGGCCGGACGAAGTGCCCGACAACAACTGGAAATACGGCGCCGATCTGCCTTACCTGAAATCGCTGGTGGACTACTGGCGCGACGGTTACGACTGGCGCAAACAGGAATCGAAGCTGAACGCCTTCAAGCAATACAAGGTGAAGCTCGCCGGCATCGATGTGCATTTCATCCGCGAAGAGGGCAAAGGACCGAAGCCGATGCCGCTGCTGATATCGCACGGCTGGCCGGGCTCGGTGCATGAATTTCACAAGATCCTGCCGATGTTGACGGACCCGGCACGCTTCGGCGGCGATCCCGCGGATGCGTTCACGGTCATCGCGCCGTCGCTGCCCGGCTATACGTTTTCGTTCACGCCGAACCAGCCGCGCTTTTCCGTCGAGCAGATAGCGGACGTATTCGCCGAGCTGATGACCGATGTCCTCGGCTTCAAGCGTTTCGCGGCGCAAGGCGGGGACTGGGGCGGATTCGTCACGTCACGGCTCGGGTACGCGTATCCCGAACGGCTTGCCGGCATCCATATCAATTTGCTGAGTCTGCGGCGGGACACGCCGATGCCGGACAAACCCACCGAAGATGAAAAGCGCTACTTCGACGAGCGCGCGCACTGGATGAAGGAAGAAGTCGGCTATACCTGGATCCAGGGCACCAAACCGCAGACGCTGGCCTATGCGTTGACGGACTCGCCGGTGGGCCTCGCGGCCTGGATCGTCGAGAAATTCCATACCTGGAGCGACCACCAGGGCGACCTCGACGGCTATCTTGGCCGCGACGAAATGCTGACCAACATCATGCTTTACTGGGTGACCGGCGCGATCGGTTCGTCATTCTGGCCGTACTACGCGCGCATGCACGGACCGTGGCCGATACCAGACGGTGCGACCATCAAAGTGCCGATGGGCTACGCGGAGTTTCCGAAGGAGATCCTGCGCCCGCCGCGCTCGCTCGCAGAGAAAATGTATTCCGATATCCGCCGCTGGTCGAAGATGCCCAAGGGCGGCCACTTCGCCGCGCTGGAGCAGCCGGAACTTCTGGCGCGCGAAGTGCGCGAATTTTTCCGGCCGCTGCGCTGACGTAACGATCGTGCGGCTTCAATGGCAGGGCCAATGCGGCGTGGGTCAGCGGTTGATGCAATGTTGCCGGATCCATCTGGCGAAACCGGCTTCGTCCATTTCGCCGGCCGCGACGGCAAGCATGGTGAGGGTCGCATCCGCTTGCGGTACGCTGAGCCGGTATCCGTTCAGATGCAGAAACAGTCCGGTAGCGAGGAATGCGGCCCTCTTGTTGCCGTCGATGAACGCATGATTCTTCGCGAGGCCGATTGCATGGGAAGCCGCAAGATCGGCGAAATCCGGCGTCCCATAGGAGGCGAGGTTCAATGGACGAGCAAGCGCGGAATCGAGTAAGCCTTCATCGCGTATCCCCGCTGCTCCGCCATGTTCCGCCAGGCTTTCGTCGTGCAAAAGGAGAAGCGCCTGCTTCTCGATCCAGCGCCAGTTCACTTGGCAAGCTGGTGAAAAGTATCGCGGTATTCCTGCATGAACTCCCGTCCTGCCTTGAGTTGCTCTTCGATCGCCGGGTCATAGGGAGTGAGCGCGAATCCTTCGGGCGTCTCGGTAACGAAGACGGTTCCGCCTTTCTCCAGCTTCAGTCTCGCCAGCACTTCCCTGGGCAGGATGACGCCGACCGAATTGCCGATCTGGGTGAGTTTTAAGGTGAACATGGAGTACTCCAGAGCGTTATAACGATTGTTATATTAGTTTGAAATTAATAAGGTTTCAAGCAAACCCGCAAAGTCAATTACATTCCGGTCGTTGCCTCGGAGGGACAGGCCCTCCGCGTTGACCACCCCCGAGGTCTTATGACTTTTTCCTCAAGGTGGTCGCCACCAGCGCGCCGGGCTGGGAGAACCCCGTCACGCTGGAGTCGATGGAGAATTTCAATGCCTATCAGGAGCCAGGACTGAATACCATCGCACCGGGGGCGGTGACTGGTTCAAGCAGTGGCTGATGAAATAAGGCTCTTCTTTCACACAAGCAGTCCTGCATTAACGGGCTTTTCTTTTTCTTTACTGGCCGCTGG
>JAYVMZ010000189.1:0-7337 GCA_043758735.1 Betaproteobacteria bacterium | reverse complement strand
AGCAGCTTGTTGGCATCCTGCAGCAGCTTGACGTTGGCGACCGGATTGCCGTCGATCAGGATCATGTCGGCGAGGAAGCCCGGCTTGATCTGGCCGAGCTCATTGCCCATTTTCATGATCTCCCCGCCCAGCTTCGTCGCGGAGAGGATCGCGTCCATCGGCGAGAAGCCTAACAGATTCACGAAGTGCTCGATGTCGCGCGCATTGGTGCCGATCGGATTCCAGGCGAAACCGTAGTCGCCGCCGGGCAGCACGCGCACGCAGCGCTTCTTGATCTCCTTCATGTTCTTGATGCCGATGTCGAGCTCGATGCGCATGCCCATGCTCTCCGCGACCTGCGTGGTGATGCCCCACTTCGCCGCTTCGTTGAGCGTGGTGTAGTTGATGCCCAGGGTCGGCGCCACGAAGCACCAGTCCTTCGCCGCTTCCAGTGCATCACAGGCCTCTTCGTCCACCAGGGTGGCGTGGTAAATCACCGCGACCCCGTGCTTCAGGCAGAGCTTCACCGATTCCGCGCTGCGTGCGTGGGCCGCCATGCGCTTGCCGTGCGCGTGGCCTACGTCGCAGACTGCGGCTATCTCGGCTTCGGTCATCACGGTCTGGTGCGCGCGCGCGTGCGGGACGAACTCGTCGCCGGACGGATTGATCTTCAGTGTATCCACGCCTTCGCGCACCATCAGGCGCGACATCTTGCGGAATTCCTCCGGGCCGTCGCAGATTACCGCAAAGGTCTCGCGATGCATGTGCATTAGACGCACATCGCCCAATCCCGACGTCACCGTCATTTCCGGGCTCGCTGCCAAAGTGCGCGGACCGGGGAAATCACCGGCATTGATCACGTTGCGCAGCACGATGTCCAACCGGGGTTTGGCAGCCGCCGCACTGTTGCAGGCCGTGAACCCCTGTTCGAGCATTTTCTTCGCGTTCTTCACCGTCTCTATGGTGAAAAGATTTTAACGATCTGGCACGGAGGAGAAAATGATCAAGGTTTATCGAAGTGCGATCATCAGCGCATCGGCGGACAAGGTGTGGAAGCTGGTGCGGGACTTCAACGGACTTCCGAAATGGCATCCGGCGATTGGCACCAGCGAAATCGAGGGTGGCCTGCCGGCGGATCGCGTCGGGTGCGTGCGGCGCTTCACGCGCCGGAGCGACGGGGGATTTTTGCGCGAGCAACTGCTGTCGCTGGCGGACGATACCCGAACGCTGACTTACAACATCCTGATATCGCCGATGCCGGTCGCGAACTACATGGCGGGCATGCGCTTTACGCCGATCACCATGGGCGGCAGCACGTTTGCGGAATGGTGGGCGGTGTTCGACGTGACGTCGGGCCCGCCGCAAGTGACCGCGGACGACATCGGCGACAATTTTTTCGTCGTCGGTTTTGCCGCGATCAACAAATTGCTCGCACGCTGAGGAGAACAATCGTGACGAAAATATTCGTCAGCGCGATCATCGACGCCGCGATCGAAAAAGTCTGGGCCCAGGTACGCGACTTCAACAACCTGCCCGAGTGGCATCCGAACTTTTTCGCGCAGCCACATCGAAGGCGGACTGCCCAGCGACCAGATCGGTTGCATCCGAAACTTCGACATCGCCGGTGGCGGCGGCACCATCCGCGAACGCCTGCTCGAACTCTCCGACATCGAACACAGCTTCCGCTACTGTATTTTGACTTCACCGCTGCCGGTTGAGGGCTACGTCGCGCAGCTCACGCTTTACCCGGTGACCGTCGGCGACAAAACCGTCGGGATCTGGACTGCGGAATTCGACGTCACCAACGATGACGAGGCAGGGGTTGCGAACGCCGTTGCCAACGATACCTTTGGCAAGGCTTTCGAGGTTCTGAACAACTGTTTCGCGACCTGACGGACGGGTGTAATCTGACGGCGGAGTCAGATGCGGCGGATCAGCCGGAGTCGAAGCAGGAAACCTGGAGGACACTATGCGTTATTTAGACCCGATCATTGCCCTTGTTACCGTTCTTGGTGCTGCGTTGTCCGTCCCGGCGGCTCATGCCGGAGGCGTCTATGTCGGCGGTGGCGCCGGTACGGCCAGCATCAAAGACAGCGCCAGCAACCCTGGCGGGACGCGGTTCAACGAGTCCGATGCCGCATTCAAGGCCTTCGGCGGCTATCGCTTCGATCTGCTCCCGATCGTAAGCCTCTCCGGGGAAGTCGGTTACCGCAACCTCGGCAAGCCGAATACCGCGGCGACGGAGTACAAGGTCCACGGGTTCGATTACGCAGCGCTCGCCGGGGTCGGTCTCGGCCCGGTCGAATTGTTCGCCCGCTTCGGCGGCATGCAATACAAACTGGACAAAACCATCGGTGGCACGAAGACCAGTTTCGACGGCTCGGCGCCGGTGTACGGGGTCGGCGCCCGGTTCAGCCTGTTCGGGATCGGCGTGCGTGCCGAGTATGAAAAAATCGACATCAAGGAACTGGACAATGCCCAGATGATCTCGGTAAGCGCGTTCTATCAGTTCTGAAAGAACGCCTAGAGGAAACGGTTCGGCCGCAGGAACATGCCCAGCAGCAAGGCGCCTTCAGGTGCAGTTGCGACGTGGACGCTGCCTGCCGGCCGCCAGACATACTCACCGGCTTTGACTTCGCCTTCGGCATCGACCAGGCGTCCCTCCAGCACATAGGTCTGCTCGATGTCCGTATGCTCGTGCAACGGCAGCACCGCGCCGGGCGCCATGCGCGTGAGGCTCGTCATCAGGCCGGTGTCCTTGTCTTCCAGCAGCACCTTGATCTCGATGCCGGGAAATGCAGTCGGCCGCCACGGCAATACATCCATTTTCACGTAGCGCGATGCACGCGTTTTCAACTCGCCTTCCGCTTTCCAATCCGGTGTGCGCGCAGTCATGATCGTCCTTCGGCTTATTGAGCTTTACAGAATCGATGACAGTATGGAAATCCCCGTGCTGTTTGCCCTCACCCTCGATCCCTGACTCTAGTTCCGTAAGACTCAGTAGTCCATCTAGACCTGCGTCAGCAACGGCTTGCCCGCAAAGAATGCCGCGAGATTGTCGACGACCAGTTGCCCCATCGCGGCGCGCGTCCAGTGGGTGCCGCTGGAAACGTGAGGTTGCAGCACGACGTTGTCGAGTTTGAATAACGCCTCCGGCACTTTTGGCTCCGCGACGAACACGTCCAGCCCGGCGCCCGCAAGCCGGCCGTTGACCAGCGCCTCGACCATCGCCGGTTCGTCCACCGTCGAGCCGCGCGAAACGTTGATCAGATAACCGTCCTTGCCCAGCGCGTCGATGACTTCGCGGCTGACGATGCGCTCGGTTTCCTTGCCGCCCGGACAGGCAACGACAAGTATCTTCACGTCGCGCGCAAGCTGCACCGGTTTATCGTAGTAGTCGTAGCTGACACCGCTTTGCCTGTTGCGGCTGTGATACGCGACCTTCATGCCAAAAGCCTCCGCCCGTTTCGCGATGGCCTTGCCGATGCGTCCGAGCCCGATGATGCCCATGCGGTTTCCCGACACCTTGTCCGCCAGGGGCGCGCCGCCCTTGAGCCAGTTTCCAGCGCGCACGAACTTGTCGTTGAACACCGTGCGCCGCATGGTGGCGAGGACAAGGGCCAGCGCATTATCCGCCACGCATTCCGTCAGCACATCCGGGGTGTTGGTGACCGCAATGCCGAGCTTGCGCGCCGCCGGCACGTCGATGCCGTCGACCCCAACCCCGAAACAGGAAATGATTTTCAGTTCGGGAAACCTGTTCATGAGCGCAACGCTCATGCCTTCATGGCCCGCCGTCGCGGCCGCCGTGATGCGGTCCGCAAGGCCCGCCACGAACGCGTCCTTGTCGGTGGCCTGATAGTAGCGGTGCACGGTGTAGGCCGCGTCGAGTTGCGCCATGGTGGCGGGGAACAGCGGGCAGGTCAGCAGCAGATCGGGCTTCATGGCGTCCCAGTGGTCGATGAAATCATGGGCCGGAGTTTACCCATTTCTTCATGTCCCAGGGCTCATAGAGCGTCCAGATGTAGTCCGAAGTTGAATTCTCGCGCAACGGGTGGATATTCTGCGTTTCGGCCTCGTCGATAAATTGCTCGAAGACTTCGATGCTCGGAAATTCCACCACGATCATTCGCCCGCGCGTCCGGTCACCTTGCATTTCGCGCAGCGGTCCGGCGCCGGCACTGACTACCTTGCCACCCAGTCCGTAAATGATCCGGCCCGCCTTGACGCTGTAGTCCCGGTAGTCGTTTTCCTTGCCGGGGATCAGGTTGAAAACATTCAATGCGTAAATCATGGAAGTCTCCACGAGGACGATGGGGCGACACACCGGTAGAATGGGCCGCTAACAATGATTCTTTCACAGGAGGACGCCATGCCCAAGAACATTCAGGTCCAGCTCGCCAATCGCCCGACTGGCTCGGTCGAGGAATCGAATTTCAAGATTGTCGAACTGGATGTGCCGAAACCGGCGCATGGCGAGATCCTGGTGAAAAACCTGTGGCTGTCGCTCGACCCCTACATGCGCGGGCGCATGAGCGCCGCGAAATCCTACGCGAAGGGTGTTGAGATCGGCGAAGTCATGACTGGCGGCACGGTGGGTCAGGTCGTCGAATCGAACCATCCGAAATTCAAGGTCGGCGATCATGTGGTGGGATCGCTGGGCTGGCAACTCTATGCGGTTTCCCACGGCGAAGGACTGACCGTGATCGATCCCAATATCGTGCCGCTGTCGGCCTACCTGGGCGTATGCGGCATGCCGGGCGCAACGGCGTGGATCGGCCTGCTGGAGTACTGCGCGCCCAAGGCCGGCGAGACGGTGCTGGTCTCCGCCGCAAGCGGCGCGGTGGGCGGCGTGGTCGGCCAACTTGCGAAACTGCAGGGCTGCCGCGCCGTCGGCATCGCCGGTGGACCGAAGAAATGCGCCTACGCGATCAAGGAACTCGGTTTTGATGCCTGCGTCGACTACAAGGCGGGCAACCTCATCGACGACCTGAAGGCCGCCTGCCCGAACGGTGTGGACAATCATTTCGAAAACGTCGGCGGCGAAGTCATGGACGCGGCGTTCCGGGTGCTGAATCCGTTCTCGCGCGTGGCACTGTGCGGTTTGATTTCCGACTACAGCGCCACCGAGCCTTACGGCACGAAGATGATACGTTCCCTGCTGGTGAACCGGGTCAGGCTGCAGGGCTTCATCGTCTTCGATCGGCAGGATTTGTACTTCAGGGCCGTATCGCAACTGGTCAAGCTGGTGTCACAGCGCAAGATAAAATATCACGAGACCGTCGCCGAGGGCATTCATAGCGCGCCAAAGGCTTTCATGGGTTTGCTCAAGGGCGACAATCTCGGCAAGCAGCTCGTCAAGCTTGCTTGATTCAGGCACCTATCTCAATGCAAGAGCCGGTACGGCAGTGCGGACAAGGGGGCGCTAGAATGGCAGGGCAGGAGCAACGATAACGATCCGGCAGTGGCGACGGGCTTGATCCGGCCAGCTGTTCATGACAAATAATCGCAATGAGGGGGGTGTAGCCATGGCAAAAATGACAGCAGCCGAAGCGGCGGTGCGCGTGATGGAGCGCGAAGGCATCGATATGGCATTCGGCATTCCGGGTGCCGCCATCAATCCGCTGTACGCCGCACTCAGACGCCGAGGCAGCTTCACGCACATCCTCGCGCGCCACGTTGAGGGCGCGGCACACATGGCCGAAGGCTATACGCGCGCGGTGGCCGGAAACATCGGTGTTTGTATCGGCACCTCCGGGCCGGCGGGCACGGACATGATTACCGGGCTGTACTCGGCTTCCGCGGATTCGATCCCGATCCTGTGCATCACCGGCCAGGCCCCGCGCGCGCGCATGCACAAGGAGGACTTTCAAGCGGTGGACATCGCCTCCATCGCCAAGCCGGTTTGCAAATGGGCAGTGACGGTGATGGAGCCGGCGCAGGTTCCGCGCACATTCCAGCAGGCGTTTCATGTCATGCGCTCGGGTCGTCCAGGGCCGGTACTGATCGACCTGCCGTTCGACGTGCAAATGGCGGAGATCGAGTTCGACGACGAGACCTACGAGCCGCTGCTGGTGTACAAGCCGAAGGCTTCACGCGCGCAGATCGAGAAGGCGATGGGCATGCTCAACGATGCCGAACGGCCGCTGATCGTGGCAGGCGGCGGCATCATCAACGCCGATGCCTCCGACCTGCTGGTCCAATTCGCCGAGCTCACCAACGTGCCGGTGATTCCCACGCTGATGGGCTGGGGCACGATACCGGACGATCACCCGCTCATGGCCGGCATGGTGGGACTGCAAACGTCGCATCGTTACGGCAATGCGACGATGCTCGCATCGGACTTCGCACTCGGCATCGGCAACCGCTGGGCCAATCGCCACACAGGATCGGTGGAGGTCTATACGAAGGGCCGCAAGTTCGTGCACGTCGACATCGAGCCCACGCAGATCGGTCGCGTGTTCAGTCCCGACTATGGCATCGCATCGGACGCCAAGGCCGCGCTTGAGTTATTTGTGCAGGTCGCGCAGGAATGGAAGGCGGCCGGCAAGCTCAAGAACCGCGACGACTGGGCCGACCAATGCACCGCGCGCAAGGGTTCGGTCGAATACCTGCGCAAGACCAATTACGAAAACAAGCCGATGAAGCCGCAACGCGTCTATCAGTGCATGAACAATGCATTCGGCCAGGACGCGTGCTACGTCAGCACGATCGGACTGTCGCAGATCGCCGCGGCGCAGTTCCTGCACGTCTACAAGCCGCGCCACTGGATCAACTGCGGGCAAGCGGGTCCGTTGGGCTGGACAGTGCCGGCCGCCCTTGGCGTTCGCGCAGCCGATCCAACCCGCAAGATCGTCGCGCTATCCGGCGACTACGACTTCCAGTTCATGATCGAAGAGCTCGCAGTCGGTGCGCAATTCAAGCTGCCGTATCTGCACATCGTCGTGAACAACGCCTACCTCGGCCTGATCCGCCAGTCCCAGCGCGGTTTCGACATGGACTATTGCGTGCAGCTTGCTTTCGACAACATCAACTCGCCGGAAGTCCAGGGCTACGGCGTGGACCACGTCAAGGTCGTCGAGGGCCTGGGCTGCAAGGCGATCCGCGTCTGGAAGCAGGAGGAGATCGACCCCGCGATCCAGCAGGCCAACAAGTGGATGGCGGAGATCAAGGTGCCGGTCGTCATCGAAATCATGCTCGAGCGCATCACCAACATCTCGATGGGCACCGAGATCGACAAGGTGATGGAATTCGAGGATTTGGCGGCAAGTCCGGCGGATGCGCCGTCGGCGGTGGGATTGCTGGATTAGCGGATTAGCTACGATACCAAGTCAATCAGGTTTGACCGCACTTTGCTT
>JAYVMZ010000188.1:0-10727 GCA_043758735.1 Betaproteobacteria bacterium | reverse complement strand
GATGTCGCCGGGCTGACCCAGCGCGCGTATTTGCTTGGAGAACACTTCGTCGTAGTGGTAGTCGTTGGCGATCGACGTGAGCGTGGAGGTATCCGTGCTCAGGGCGATTGCCGCAAGCGGCGGGCGCTCCTTTTCGAAACGGTTAAGCAGCTCCGCGGAAAAATGCTGCGCGTCGGCTGCAGACCCGCCGTTGCCGCACGACAGGATTTTTCCTTCCTGCATCAGGCACTCGACCATGCGCTCGGATGCGCTGGCCAGCGGCCCGGAGAGAAGTTCCATCGCCTGTAGCTTGATCTGGGCGCTGTCCGTGAAATGCTGGTTAATGCGGCTGATGAGGTCCATCGGTGGCGGTTATTTGCGTGACGGGCGAATTATTGCATAAAGCTCCGTCTGCATTCGTCTCGTAAGAGCTTATTCACCGAATGCATTTTCTATCCATTCGAGCTCCTGCGTGTCGCCGCTAAGCAACACCGCATCGAAGCGGCATGCCGGAAACTCCTGTGTGGCCGCCATGTAGTGCCGGGCGGTGCGCAACAGCTTTTCGCGCTTGGCGGCGGTAATACTCTCGATCGCTCCGCCAAAGGATTTGTTGCGCCGATAACGCACTTCGACGAACACCAGCGTGCGCCCGTCGCGCATAATCAGGTCGATCTCGCCGAAGCGACAGCTGTAGTTGCGCTCCAGCAACCTGAATCCACGCCCTTTCAGGAATTCCGCGGCGGTCTCCTCGGCCAGTGCGCCGCGCCCGCTCATCGACCCTGCGAGCCTTCCAGCACCTTGGCGCTGCCTTGGGAAAATTGCGCGGGGACCAGCGTGCGGACGAACTGGTGAGCGTTGTTCAGCGCGATCGTTCCCGTCACGCCGTCCAGCGGCGCCATGGTTTCAAAGGGGCGCAGCAGTTCCTGGACAAGGCGGTAGGCATCGATCCCCAAGGCGTAGAATCGTTCCTGGTCCAGGCCCGAGCGTTGGCCGTCTGGCCGCGCGTAGCTGATGACCGCGGGGTGGTCGGGCTGCAGCAGCCAGGGCATGTCGAGAAAACGCACCCCATCCAGATCGTAGCTCGCCAGCGCATCCGCGTTCGAAGTGAAGATCATCGAAGTCGCGTAGATCGGTGTGGATGCGCCCAAATAGGAACGGATGAACCGAGCCCGGGCCGCGTCGAGCGACATGAACACGATGTCTGCTTTCGAATTCATCACCTGCTCGCGCAATCTGGCCAGCGTTGCCGAATTGGTCGTGTAGCCGAACTGGCCGGTAACTTCCGCGCCAAGTTTTTTCCATTCATCGGAGAAGGCCTGAGCAATGCGGACTCCCAGAGCCGAGTCGCCGGCGATGATGAACACCTTGCTGCCACCCTGGCGTAGCGCGAATTGCGCGGCCTGGCGGGCTTCGGCTTCGATTTGCAAGCCGTATACATAGAGGTCACGCGGGAGCAGGATTTCTCCCTCCGGCACGTTCAGCGCCAGTGTCGGCACGCTGACCAGGCCGCTTTGCGCCAGCGATGTCACGCCGTTTCGAGTCAGTGGGCCGATTACCGCTCGCGCCCCAAGCGATGTGGCGCGCTGATAGGCGGCAAGGATCTGCTCGGGATCGTCACTCGTCGGATAAATCCTGACCTTCAGGCTGCCGGGCTGGGCGTTGCCGGCGGCATTCAGGATGCCCAATCGCACGGAATCGGCATGCTTGCCGTAGGAACTGGACTGCAACGGCAGTATCACTCCGATATGCGGCTCGCTGACGGGAACCTTGTCTACGGTGTCCTCGGCGCCCGCGAAGCCGGTGGCTAAGGCGAGGAGCGCCCAGTATAGTAATGACCACACCGATAAAGAAAAGGCCGGACGAATTTGCATAGCGAACGTACGGAAGTAGCCGAGCCCCTATTATATGTGGTGGCCACCCCGATCGGGAATCTTCGGGACATCACGCTGCGTGCAATCGATACGCTCAAATCGGTGGATGCCATCGCCGCGGAGGATACCCGGGTCTCGCGCAAGCTGCTGGCTCATCTTGGTATTCAGACGGACCTGATTTCGGCGCATGAGCATAACGAACGCGAGGCGGCGCAAAAACTGGTGACGTTGTTGTCCCAAGGGAAGTCGGTCGCGTTGATTTCGGATGCGGGCACCCCGGCAATCAGTGATCCTGGTGCAATCGTCGTTGCGCACGTCAGGGCGGCCGGATTTCGCGTGGTTTCGATTCCCGGTGCGAGCGCGATTACAACGGCGATAGCGGCGGCGGGACTGCAATCCGAGTCGTTCTGTTTTCATGGCTTCCTTCCCGTGCGCAAAGGCGAACGCGAGAAAATGCTGGCGGCGCTGAAGGCGCAGCCCGGCCTCCAGGTGTTTTATGAGGCGCCGCATCGCATAGTCGAATGCATTGCCAGCATCGTCGCGGTATTCGAGGGCGACAGGCGCATCGGCATTGCGCGCGAGCTGACCAAACTGTTCGAGCAAGTGCATGTGTGCCGCCTCGACGAAGCGCTGGCCTGGCTGGAGCAAAGCGAGAATCATCGGCGAGGAGAATTCGTGTTGCTGGTGGAAGGCTGCGCGGACGCCGGCGAACAGGACGAATCCGGCCCGCAGCACGTGCTCGAAATCCTGTTGCAGGAATTACCGCTTAAGCAGGCCGTCGGGCTCGCAGCCGAAATCACAGGAATTAAAAAAAATACGCTGTACGAAAAGGCATTGAAACTTAAAAACGAAGGCGGCGACGAAAAGAAATGACCGACCAAGAATATTTTCCCAATGAGCGCGGATTGGCATGGACCGAATAACGTTAACCCTGCCGGACGATTGGCATCTCCACCTGCGCGACGGCGACGCGATGAAGGCCGTTCTCGCGGATACCGCGCGGCGCTTCGGTCGCGCTATCGTCATGCCGAACCTGAAGCCGCCGGTAACGACGGTCGAGGCCGCGACGGCGTATCGCGACCGCATACGCTCGGCTTTGCCGTCCGGGAGTGAGTTCGAGCCGTTGATGACGCTCTATCTGACCGACAACACGAAGCCCGCGGAAATACACAAGGCCAAGGCGAGCGGCGTCGTGAATGCCGTGAAATACTATCCTGCAGGCGCGACCACCAATACCGACGCCGGTGTAACCGATATACGCAAATGCATGGGCGCCCTCGAGGCCATGGCCGAGAGCGGAATGCCGCTGCTGATTCATGGCGAAGTCACTGATGCGGACATCGATGTTTTCGACCGCGAAAAAACCTTCATTGAACGCACGATGAATGCCTTGACTCAGCGGTTGCCCGGTCTGCGCATCGTGATGGAGCACATCACGACGGCCAACGCGGTCAAGTTCGTGCTGAGCGCGCCGGACAATGTGGCCGCGACGATTACAGCGCATCACCTTTTGATGAATCGAAACGATATCTTCAGGGGAGGCATTCGTCCGCATTTCTATTGTCTTCCGATCCTGAAACGCGAAGAGCACAGGCTGGCGCTGATCAAGGCGGCGACTTCGGGCAATCCGAAATTTTTCCTGGGCACCGACAGCGCGCCTCACGCGCGCGACACCAAGGAAACGTCATGTGGTTGCGCGGGTATCTATACCGCGCATGCCGGCATCGAACTCTACGCGGAAGCGTTCGACGCGGCCGGAAGCCTGGACAAGCTCGAAGGATTTGCCAGCTTTCACGGCGCCGATTTTTACGGCCTCGCGCGCAATCGCCGGCAGATCACCCTTACCAGAAGCGCCTGGTCCGTGCCCGACGAAATACCGTACGGCGCCGATACCCTGGTCCCGCTGCGGGGCGGAGCCAGGATCGCCTGGAAAATAGAATAGAAAACTCGCGTAAAGATGCCTTGTCGGCATTTCTATCGCATCGGAACGGATTTTCCCGAACTAATTTCATTGAATGCCGAGCCTATCCGATTTACTCCAGTGGCAATATGCTGCGTTGCATTGAAACCGGAAAGCCGAGTGTTTTCGTGAAGATATTTATGCAATTGAAAATCCGGTTGAACTCGGGGTCCGCGCAGAGGAACTGATTGCACGGCTCAGCCCCGCTGGCGACACAAATTGACGCTTTGGTCCGTCACTCAAGTCATGGATAATCCGTCAGCAGCGGGAGGCATCAGGGTTCGCGTGAGAATGTCGGGCGGCGGTGCTTAATGCACGGCGCAATGCTCCGCCAGCTAGTTCCGTACGATTCATCGCGTAGAGCTACAGAGGCAGCCGGATTATTATTTCCGGCTGCCGTTCGTTTAGATGACAGGGGGATAAAATGAACAAGGCAGAACTTGTCGACGCCATCGCGAAACAAGCGGGTGGCAGCAAATCCATGGCCGATGTCATGATTGATGCATTCATCGATACAGTGACTGGGTCGCTGAAAAAGGGTGAAAATGTGACGCTGGTCGGCTTCGGAACGTTTTCGCAGGGCAAGCGGGCGGCGCGTTCGGGGCGCAATCCGCAAACCGGCGCAGCCATCAAGATTCCCGCTGCGAAGACGGCTAAGTTTGCCGCCGGCGCCAGGTTGAAGGCTGCAGTCAACGGCAGGAAATAGTCACGGAATGCGGGAGAAAAAACGGGGGGCGAAAGCCCCTCTTTTTCATGGCGGCTGCCATCGAAAAAGCTTTCGTTCGGAACTGCAGGGGCCGGGGCGATGGGCGCCCGAGGTTCAGCCGCGATTCAAAATGCGGAAGCAGGCCACGCAGCGCGTAGAATACGTCGCGAAGCTGGCCGGGCAGTCGCTGTGCAATTCCCTTGCATAGAGGAAAGTCCGGGCTCCGCAGAGCAGGATGCCGGTTAACGACCGGACGCCGTGAGGCGATGGAAAGTGCCACAGAGAATAGACTGCCTATGGCCGATACCCGATTTTGCGACCGCAAGGTCGCAAAGTCTCGCTCTCGTAGCGAGAAGGGTGTCGGATCAGGCGATGGTGAAACGGTGCGCGTCCCGCAAGGGCGCGGACAGTCGCAAGGCTGCCGGGTAAGAGCCCACCGCGCTTCTGGTAACAGAAGCGGCACGGCAAACCCCATCCGGAGCAAGACCAAATAGGGGGGCAATAGCGCGGCTCGCGCTGTCCCCGGGTAGGTTGCTCGAGCCGGCAGGTAACTGCCGGCCCAGATGAATGACTGCCGGAGTGCCGCAAGGCATTCCACAGAACCCGGCTTACAGGCCAGCTTCCTTTTCTTCCGGGAATTCGGACCAAGATTCTCCGCCGGCCATTTCCCACAGGGCCAACTTCTCGAATTAACATTAATGACGGTATTTATCTTATTAAAAATTAAGAATAATTTTTCCATTCTCATACTAATCTCAATAATTATCCGTAAGTCGTTGTCGTAACTGAAAAAACTGCCGGCTCTGCTTGACCTTCCATTTTTTTTCTACTAGAGTGGGGAAAAGTAGGTTTAAGTGGGAAAACATGGAAATTCCAATACTTCCGGCGAATTGAGAAATGTTTCAGGGAGCGACAGCACTCAACCTGGATGCCAAGGGCCGACTCGCCGTCCCGACACGGTATCGGGATGCCCTCCAGTCTGGCGGGACAAGTAAGCAAGTGCTTACCGCCCATCCCCATCGATGCGTTCTGCTTTACCCGGAACCCGCCTGGGAGCCCATCCGCGCCCGGATCATGGGCTTCTCCAGTTTCGACGCGCAGACCAGCTTGTGGAAGCGTCTGTTAGTCGGCTTCGCGGAAGAAGTGGAACTCGATGCTTCCGGACGACTGTTGATCTCCCCCGAATTGCGCAAATTCGCCTCCTTCGAGAAGCAGGTAATGATGGTGGGCCAGGGTAGTCATTTTGAAATCTGGAGCCAGGAGGCCTGGGAAAAGCAGTTGGACCTGTTGTCGACGGATTCGGACAAGGCGCCGCCGGGGATGGAGAACTTTGCCTTGTGAGTCCGGCCTCGTCCGCGAAAAGCGGGGCAGGCTCGCACAAGACGGTGCTTCTCAACGAAGCCGTCGAAGCACTGGACATCAAGGCCACCGGAATTTACGTGGATGCGACTTTTGGTCGTGGCGGACACAGCCGCGCGATCCTGGCGCGGCTGGGCCATTCGGGAAAGTTGATTGCAATCGATCGCGATCCCGAGGCACTCGCATCCGCAGCGGAGATTTCCGATTCGCGGTTGACCGCTATCCAGATGGAATTCGGTCGGATCGGACGGCTTGTCGCAAAGGCGGATTTGGCTGGAGTCGACGGCGTGCTGCTCGATCTGGGTGTCTCTTCACCCCAGATCGACTCCGCTGCCAGGGGCTTCAGCTTCCGCTTCGACGGACCGCTCGACATGCGGATGGATCCGGGCCACGGAATATCGGCGGCCGAGTGGCTTGCGCAGGCTTCGGAACAGGAAATCGGGGAGGTCATCAAACGCCATGGCGAAGAACGGTTTGCTAAACAGATTGCAAGAGCGATTGTTGCGGCTCGATCGAGCGGGCCTGTCGACCGCACACGGCAACTTGCCCAGATCGTGGCAAAAGCCGTTCCCGCGCGCGAGCCATCTCAGGACCCGGCGACGCGCACCTTCCAAGCTCTACGGATTCACATCAATCAGGAGCTTGAAGAGTTGGAGATAGCGCTGCCGCAATGCCTGGAGATGCTCAACGTCGGCGGACGGCTGGTCGTGATCAGCTTTCATTCCCTCGAAGACCGCATCGTCAAGCAGTACATGCGTACCCAGGCGCAACCCGGCGCGCTGCCCGCACGCCTGCCGGTGCGCGCAGCCGAGTTGCCGAAGCCGCGCATGAGGCTGGTTGGCAAGCCGGTCTATCCGACGGACGCTGAAATTACCGCAAATCCTCGCGCACGCAGCGCGGTAATGCGGGTCGCGGAAAGGGTCGCGCAATGATCAGGCTCAATGCCGCGCTGGCTGGAATTCTCGTCGTTTGCGCGCTGGCCCTGGTCACCTCGCAACACAAGGCCAGAAAACTGTTCGTGGAATTGCAAAAACAGCAGGACCAGGCCAGGCAACTGGAGGTCGAATACGGGCAACTGCAACTCGAGCAAAGCACCTGGGCCATGCACTCCAGGGTGGAGAAAATCGCGGCGAATAATTTGCAAATGCGCGTACCCCCGGCCACGCGCGTGCATCTCGTTCCTCCCCTTCCCGCGCCTGCCAAGCCATGAATCCCTTCCTTAATCCAGCGCTGTCGGTGCGCCTGCCCGTGTGGCGGGCGCGGCTGCTTTTGCTGCTGGTGTTTTTCGGGTTTCTGGTATTGGCGGCGCGGGCTCTTTACCTGCAGGGGCTGCGCAACGATTTCCTGCAGCAGAAGGGCGAGACGCGCTATGCGCGCGTGATCGAAATTTCCGCCCACCGCGGAATGGTGACTGACCGCAACGGCGAACCGCTGGCATTAAGCACGCCGGTCGAATCGGTATGGGCGGCGCCGGCGGATGCCAATCTGAGTACCGAGCAACGCGCGAAACTGACCAAGCTGCTCGGCATGGACGCGGCCGAACTGAAAAGAAAGCTCGCGGAATCCGATCGCGACTTCGTCTATCTGAAAAGGCAATTGCCGCCCGAGCAGGCAGCGAAAGTCGTGCAATTGAATCTTCCCGGCGTTTTCCTGCAGCGCGAATACCGCCGCTACTATCCGGCCGCCGAAGTCACAGCGCATGTCGTGGGCGTGACCGGCGTTGACGACAACGGACAGGAAGGCATCGAGCTTGCCTACCAGGACTGGCTGAGCGGCAAGGTGGGCAGCCGCCGCGTGATCAAGGACCGGTTGGGGCGCGTGGTCGAGGACATCGAAAGCATCCGCGCGCCGCAGGAAGGTCGCGAACTCGCGCTGTCGATAGACCAGCGCATCCAATACCTGGCGTTTCGCGAACTTAAGAGCGCAGTCGCATTGAATGAAGCCAAGGCGGGCAGTCTGGTGGTGCTCGACGTGAAGACGGGTGAAGTGCTGGCGCTGGCGAACTGGCCGACCTACAACCCGAACAATCGCGACACTTTCAAAACAGGGCGCTCGCGCAACCGCGCCGTGGTCGATCTGTTCGAGCCGGGCTCCACGTTGAAGCCGTTCACCGTCGCGGCCGCGCTTGAATCCGGACTCGTCAGTCCGGGAAGCATGATCGATACGGAAGGCGGCCACTATACAATCGGCAACCGCACCATTCACGACGCGCACCCCGAAGGAATCCTGACAGTCGCGCAGGTGATCCAGAAATCATCGAACGTCGGATCTGCGAAAATGGCGCTGGCGATGGCTCCGCAGAAAATGTGGAGCATTTTCTCCGACGTGGGATTCGGTACCCAGACCAAAGTAGGTTTCCCCGGAGAGGCAGCCGGGCGGTTGCGCGCGTACCAGACCTGGAAACCGATTGAACAGGCAACCATGTCGTATGGACATGGCATTTCCGTCAGCCTCCTGCAACTTGCGCGCGCCTATTCTGTTTTCGCCACCAACGGTGAGCTCAAACCCCTGACGCTGGTCAAGCGCGATCAGCCGGTCGAAGGCAAGGCAGTAATTTCGCCGCGTACCGCGATGGCAGTGCGCAAAATGCTGGAGATGGTGACCCAGCCCGGTGGTACCGCCACCCGCGCACAGGTTGCCGGCTTCCGCGTCGCCGGCAAGACCGGCACCGCGCACAAATTGTTAGGTGCGAGCTACGCGACCGATCGGTACATCTCTTCGTTTGTCGGATTCGCTCCGGCATCCAATCCGCGGCTGGTCATCGCCGTCATGCTCGATGAACCCGGCGGCAAGTCTTATTACGGCGGCGAAGTTGCCGCTCCGGTCTTCAGCATCGTGATGGCCGGCGCGCTTCGCCTCCTCGGCATCGAGCCGGACGCAGCGCTCGACAATGTCATTTCGCCCGATTCCGCGCCTGTCGTGAGAGAGGAAGTATGACGACGGGCGTGTATTCCTCAGGCGGGAAGCGGGGCGGATTCGATATCCGCTCGATCGACGCGCTCGGCGTACGCTTCGGCGGACTCGCCATAGACAGCCGCAAGGTCAAGGCGGGAGATCTGTTCCTCGCCTATCCGGGACAACGTTCGGACGGACGAGCGCACATCGCGCAGGCCATTGCGGCTGGCGCTGGCGCCGTGCTGTGGGATAGCGACGGGTACCAGTGGGATTCCGCCTGGGGCGTTCCGAACCTGGGCGTAGCGGATTTGCGCTCGCACTTGGGAGAAATAGCCAGCCGTTACTTCGGCAACCCATCACGCGACATGTGGCTGGCGGGGGTGACCGGTACCAACGGCAAGACATCCTGCTCGCACTGGATCGCGCAGTCGATGACGCGGCTTGGACGCAAGACGGCCGTGATTGGCACGCTGGGAAGCGGATTTCCCGGGCAACTGGATGTCGCGATCAATACCACGCCGGATGCGGTCTCGTTGCAAATGCGGCTCGCCGCATTGCGTGCTGGCGGCGCAACTGGTTGCGCCATGGAGGTGTCGTCGCACGGCATCGACCAGGGGCGCATCAACGGCGTCGAGTTCGATGTGGCGTTGTTCACGAATCTTTCACGCGACCACCTCGACTACCACAAGACCATGGAAGACTATGGCGCTGCCAAGGCGAAGCTTTTCCAATTGCCGCACCTGAAGCATGCGGTCGTCAACGTCGATGACCGGTTCGGTCGCGAGCTCGTGGAATCGATCGACCGATCTCGCATCAACGTGCTTGGCTACGGTTTCGGCAAGGCCGATATCGCCGGCCATCGCTTGGACCTTTCCACCCGTGGCCTGAAACTCGAAATCACCACCCCGTGGGGCCCCGCGCTGCTGAGCAGCCGTTTGATCGGCGGATTCAATGCGGCAAATCTGCTCGGCGTGCTCGGGGTGCTCATGAGCGCCGACGTGCCCTTGGAGGATGCAGTCGACGCACTTGCGCACGTTGAGCCGGTGCCAGGCCGCCTGCAGATGATCAGGCTGCCGAATGCACCGCTCGCCGTCATCGATTATGCACACACGCCGGACGCCTTGGAGAAAGTCCTGCGGACGTTGCGAGATCTGCTGCCTGCCGGCGCGAAATTATTTTGCGTGTTCGGTTGCGGCGGCGATCGCGATCCCGGCAAGCGGCCGGTAATGGGCGAAGTCGCCACGCGCCTGGCCGACCGGGCCATCATCACCAGCGACAACCCCCGCTCCGAAGACCCGCGAGCCATCATCGCGGACATTGCCGCCGGTGCGCATCCCGGCTACGAAATCGAAGCGGAACGGTCGATTGCCATATTCAAGGCGCTGCAATCGGCCGCATTGGACGACGTCGTCCTCATAGCCGGCAAAGGCCATGAGACTTACCAGGAAATCGGCTCGCAACGCCTGCCTTTCGATGACGTGCAGGTTGCGCGCGAAGGATTGCTTCGTTTGAGTGGAGGAGCCCGCGGTGATTGATCTGGCCAGCGCTGCCAAGGCGATCAACGCACGGCTGTGTTCGTTTGAAAAAAATTATGAAATGAAAAATTTTAATCTGGATAGTCTCGCAAGGGAAAATATAAAAAACCTGAAACCGTATTCTTCGGCACGTACTGAATATACGGGCGACGCTTCCGTTTTTTTAGATGCCAATGAAAACAGCTATGGTTCGCCGTTAGATGAAAATTTTAACCGCTATCCTGACCCGTTGCAATTGCAGTTAAAACAAGCGCTTTCAAAAATAAAAGGCATTCCTTCACAAAATATTTTTATTGGCAACGGCAGCGATGAAGTAATTGACATTGCATATCGTATTTTTTGTGAGCCGGGAAAAGATAATGTAATTATTTGTCCGCCTACTTATGGGATGTATAAAGTATGTGGTAATATCAATAGTGTTG
>JAYVMZ010000187.1:0-5563 GCA_043758735.1 Betaproteobacteria bacterium | reverse complement strand
CCTGATGGCCATCTCGCGTTTCGTATTGAAGATGCTGCCGGGCATCGAACGTCCTGCAATCGCCTCTTTCCTGCCTACAATCCGCGGTCATACCTGCGTACTCGATCTGGGCGCGAACGTCGATTGCACGGCCGAGCACCTGCTGCAGTTCGCAGTCATGGGCTCCTCCCTGATCAGTGCCGTCGATCAGATCGAACGGCCCTCGGTCGGCTTGCTCAACATCGGAGAAGAAGCGATCAAGGGCAATGAAGTCGTCAAGCAAGCGGCGGAGTTGTTGCGCGACAGCGGACTCAACTTCTACGGCAACATCGAAGGCACGGATATTTACAAGGGCACCACTGACGTGATCGTGTGCGACGGCTTTGTCGGCAACGTGGCGCTCAAGACTTCGGAAGGGCTGGCGCAAATGCTTGCCGCTTATCTTCGCGAAGAATTCGAACGCAACCTGTTCACGAAAATTTCCGGTGCGGTGGCACTCCCGGTCATCAATGCGTTTCGTCGGCGCGTCGATCACAGGCGGTACAATGGCGCGAGCCTGCTGGGCCTCAAGGGCGTCGTGGTAAAAAGCCACGGCTCGGCGGACAGTTTCGGTTTCCGCTTTGCGATCCAGCGGGCCTATGAGGAGGCGCAGCACGACGTGCTTCGCAGCATCAGTGATCGCATGGCCACCATTCAGCAGAAAGCGGCTTGATGTTCGCGCGCGTAATCGGTACGGGAAGTTATTTGCCGGAAAAAGTCGTGACCAACGACGATCTGGCGCGCACGGTCGATACCTCGGATGAATGGATTCGGACCCGCACCGGCATCCGCAGCCGGCATGTCGCCGCGGAAGGCGAGCTGGCCAGCGACCTCGCATTGCCCGCAGCGCAAAAAGCACTGCATGCGGCAGGCGTGAATCCGGCGGATATCGACCTCATCATTGTCGCCACGACGACGCCGGACATCATATTTCCCAGCACGGCATGCATCCTGCAATCGAAGCTCGGGATTGCAGGTTGTCCGGCGTTCGACGTGCAAGCAGTGTGCAGCGGCTTCGTGTACGCACTCACGATCGCGGATCTGTTCATCCGCTCCGGCCAGGCCAGGCATGTGCTGGTGGTCGGGTCAGAGGTGTACTCGCGCATCCTCGACTGGAACGATCGCGACACCTGCGTCCTGTTCGGTGACGGTGCTGGCGCGGTAGTGGTAGCCGCGAGTGACAAGCCGGGCATTCTCGCAACGAAACTGCATGCCGATGGCAGCCACAAGGACATGCTTTGCGTGCCCGGTAGCGTAAACGGTGGCAAGGTGTCGGGATCGCCGTTCGTTCAAATGGATGGCGGATCCGTTTTTAAATTTGCGGTTCGCGTGTTCGAAGAAGGCGCCAACGAAGTCCTTGAGGCCGCCGCTCTGAAGGTATCGGATCTTGATTGGTTCATTCCGCATCAGGCGAACATCCGGATCATGGAAGCGACGGCCAGGAAGCTTGGCTTGCCGAAGGAAAAACTGATTTCGACGGTTCACCATCACGGAAACACTTCTGCGGCCTCCATTCCGCTGGCGCTCGACGAGGCAGTGAAAGACGGCCGTGTTCTTCCCGGCCAAACCCTGCTTCTTCAAGGGGTGGGGGGCGGATTCACATGGGGCGCGGTGCTGTTGCGCTGGTAACAGGGACACCATGAAAATTGCATTCGTATTTCCGGGGCAGGGTTCGCAGTCAGTAGGCATGATGAAGTCGTTCGCCGGATTGCCTGGCATGCGCGATACGTTTGCCGAGGCTTCAAGCGCCATCGGGCAAGACCTGTGGCAGCTCGTCGAAGCAGGGCCCGCCGAAGAGCTCAATCTGACGGTCAATACACAACCAGTGATGCTCGCGGCGAGCGTCGCGCTTCATCGTGCCTGGAATGCCAGCACTGGGGTCCGGCCGATGATTTCCGCCGGGCATAGCCTCGGTGAATACAGTGCCCTCGTCGCGGGCGGCGCCATCGATTTTTCCGATGCGGTGGCGCTGGTGCGGTTTCGTGCGCAAGCGATGCAGGAGGCCGTACCTGCTGGCGTCGGCGCAATGGCGGCCATCCTGGGACTTGAGGACGAGGTCGTGCGGACGGTCTGCAAAGACGCCAGTGGTCCGAAAGAGATTGTCGAAGCGGCCAATTTTAATTCGCCGGCCCAGGTTGTAATTGCGGGTAACGTTGCCGCGGTGGAACGTGCGATGGAGGCGGCCAAAGGAAAAGGGGCGAAGCGCGCGATTATGCTGCCCATGAGCGTGCCTTCGCATTGCAGCCTTATGCGGCCGGCCGCGGAACTGATGCGGGAACGACTCAGGATTGTAAAGATCGGAACGTCCAGCCTTCCCGTCCTTCACAATGCGGACGTCAAGAACGCCGATTCCGCCGAAGCTGTTCGCGATGCCCTCGTGCGGCAGCTCTATCAACCGGTGCGCTGGGTCGATACCATTCGCGCTATCGTATCCGCTGGCGCAACCCATATCGTCGAATGCGGTCCCGGCAGGGTGCTGGCCGGGCTGAACAAGCGAATCGCGCCGGAAACCCAGACGTTGTCGTTCGGGGACGAGCCGGCTTTCAAGGAAGCACTGGCCGTGTTGAAGTAGTGGGAGAATCGATGCTTGAAGGAAAAGTTGCGCTGGTAACCGGCGCCAGCAGGGGGATTGGTCAGGCGATTGCCGTGGCGCTGGGAAAGGCCGGCGCGGCGGTGGCCGGTACGGCAACAACCGACGCCGGCGCGGCGGGTATTTCGGAATACCTTCGCAACGAAGGCATGAAAGGGGCTGGATTCAAGCTCAACGTGAACGATGTGGCACAAACAGAGGCGGTTCTCGGGCGGATCGAAGCCGAACTTGGCCCTGTCGCCATCCTGGTGAACAACGCCGGCATTACGCGGGACAATTTGCTGTTGCGCATGAAGGACTCGGAGTGGGACGAGATCATGGATACGAATCTGAAATCGGTGTTCCGCCTGAGCAAGCTCGTCTTGCGGCCAATGATGAAAGCCCGGTTCGGGCGCATCATCAACATTACGTCTGTCGTTGGATCCATGGGCAATGCCGGCCAGGTCAACTACGCCGCGGCCAAGGCCGGCGTTGTCGGATTCAGCAAGTCCCTGGCAAAGGAAGTGGGCAGCCGCAACATCACTGTAAACTGTATCGCGCCAGGATTCATAGATACCGACATGACACGTGGATTGCCCGAAGCACAGAGGAATGCATTGCTGGCCCATGTTCCGCTTGGCCGTTTCGGTCTGGCCGGGGAAATTGCCGCAGCTGCGGCTTTTCTGGCCTCCGATGGGGCCGCCTACGTGACCGGGAATACTTTGCACGTCAATGGCGGTATGTACATGGACTGATGCCGTAAGGCACGCAATTTTGGTAGAATGTGGCGCGTGATTTGTTGGAGCGTCGGCAAACGATGGCAAGAGCAGTCACGCAATAGAATCTTCAAGTGAAAAGGGAAGGGACATTAATGGAATCTGTAGAACAGCGCGTCAAGAAGATTGTTGCCGAGCAGCTGGGCGTGAACGAAGCAGACGTCAAGATCGAATCGACATTCGTCGATGACCTCGGAGCCGATTCCCTCGACACCGTGGAACTGGTGATGGCCCTCGAAGAAGAATTCGAGTGTGAAATCCCCGATGAAGAAGCGGAAAAAATCACCTCGGTTCAGCAGGCGATCGACTACATCAAGGCGCATTTAAACTGACCGCTTTTATTCCCCATTTCGCTCTGGAGTTCCGTTGTCTAGACGCCGAGTTGTAGTAACCGGCTTGGGCATCGTCTGCCCGGTCGGCAACAGCGTCAAGGAAGCGTGGACCAATATCCGGGCAGGTAAGTCCGGAATCACGCGGATTACCCGGTTTGACGCCTCACCCTTCGCATCCCAGATTGCCGGAGAAGTAAAAAACTTCGACGTCAGTACGGTTATGTCCGCGAAGGAAGCCCGTCGGGTCGACGTATTCATCCACTACGGCGTAGCCGCCGCAGCCGAAGCCATCAAGGACGCTGGTCTCGAAGCCAATCCGAAGAATGCCGAGCGCATCGGCGTCAATGTCGGTTCCGGCATCGGCGGTTTGCCGCTGATCGAGGAAACGCATAAAGCCCTGCTTGAAGGCGGGCCACGCAAGATTTCGCCGTTTTTCATTCCCGGCGCGATCATCAACATGATCTCCGGCAACCTGTCGATCATGTACGGATTCAAGGGGCCGTCCCTTGCCATGGTCACGGCCTGCACTACGGCGAACCATTGCATCGGGGACTCGACACGCCTTATCGAATACGGCGATGCGGACATCATGCTGGCCGGTGGATCCGAGGCGTGCATTTGTGCGCTTGGCGTCGGCGGCTTTTCGGCGGCGCGGGCATTGAGCACTCGCAACGACGACCCCGCTACCGCAAGCCGGCCGTGGGATACTGATCGCGATGGATTTGTGCTCGGAGAAGGCGCGGGCGTAGTCGTTCTGGAGGAACTTGAACACGCAAAGGCGCGCGGCGCACACATTTACTGTGAACTGGCCGGCTACGGCGTGAGCGCCGACGCCCATCACATCACGGCGCCGTGTGAAGACGGAGAAGGCGCTGCACGCGGCATGGTCAATGCCCTGCACAATGCGGGCGTAAATGCAGATGAAGTGGACTACGTCAACGCCCATGGCACTTCGACTCCACTGGGCGACCTGGCCGAAACCATCGCCGTCAAGCGCTGCTTCGGCGACCACGCGAAGAAACTCGCGGTCAGTTCCACCAAATCCAGTACGGGCCACCTGCTCGGCGCGGCGGGTGCGGTGGAGGCCGTATTTACCATCATGGGCATGAAAGACGGTGTCGCCCCACCGACCATCAATATGTTCAATCAGGATCCGAAGTGTGATCTCGACTACGTGCCCAACACCGCGCGTCAGATGAAAATCAGAGTCGCCCTGTCGAATTCATTCGGATTTGGCGGTACGAACGGCACGCTGGTCTTCCGCGCAATCTGATCGCTTGAGAAAGGCCCGGATTCCGGGCTGGAATTCGAGGCGATATTCGCGCACCGGCGGGGCGGCGATGATCATGGTCCGGAGGTGACGTTCGCAGCATGGCAAAACGCAAGAATCTATTCCTGCCTGCCCCTCGATGGACATTCATGCGGCTATTGCGCGCAGGACTGCTGCTTTCCATGCTCGGGACAATGTGGGCGGCCGCGTGGCTGGGCTATTTTGCTATCCATCCGATCGACGTTCCGCAGAACGCGCGTACCTTCGATGTCGATCACGGCCGCAGCCTGCGCGCCGTATCAGAGCAATTCGCCCAGGCCGGCCTGGTTTCCGATCATTGGAGCTTCCTGATATTTGCACGGCTGATGGGCGCTGCGGGAGAAATCAAAGCCGGAAGTTATGAAGTCGGACCGCAGATTGCGCCGTATTGGCTGCTGGAAAAAATCGTCCGCGGCGAGTTCGCGATGGCGGAAGCCAAGTTCATCGAAGGATGGACTTTTGCGCAATTACGCGGCGCTCTGGACGGGAACGGGGCGCTCAAGCATGAGACAGCCGGATGGTCGGATGCTCAGATTCTTCAGCGCCTTGGCATCGACAA
>JAYVMZ010000186.1:0-2334 GCA_043758735.1 Betaproteobacteria bacterium | reverse complement strand
TTGCCGGGCAGGCGCGCCGATGCGTAGCGGGCGGGGATAACTACAGTAAAGGCAACCACGGGACTCAGGATTCAGGACTAAGTGAAAAGATTCGAGTGCTCTCCGGGGTACTGAGTCCTGAGTCCTCCGTCCCGAGTCCCATCAAACTTCCTCCTCCGGAGGAAGTTTGCGCGCTTCGTCTTCCAGCATTACCGGAATGTCGTCGCGGATCGGATAGGCGAGCCGGCACGCCTTGCAAACCAGCTCCTTCTCGGCTTTTCTGTAAAGCAGCGGGCCCTTGCACAAAGGACAGACCAGGATGTCGAGCAGTTTAGGATCCATGCCGGGTTTTCGTTTTCTCGAGGATGAGCCTGCCGAGGGCCGTATCGACGCGCGCATCCACCGGCAGTACCCAGTGGTTTTCGCGTGCGAAGCGCAGGCATTTTATCGCATCCTTCTCGGTCATGATGATCGCATCGGCATCGCCGAACTCGAGGTCGGCTTGCGTGTACGCATGATGGTCCGCGAATGCATGAGCCGCAAAGTTGAGTCCCAGCCGGTGCAGTTGGTCGAAAAAGCGCGCCGGGTTGCCGATGCCGGCTATCGCGTGCACCTGCTTGCCGTGGAAGGCGCCGGCATTTTGATGGACGACGGGATTCAGCAGGTTGCGAAACTCCTTGCGCTCGAGCGCCATCGTGAAAGTCGGCACGCGCGCGGTCGATGGCAATGCGTCGCCATTTACGACCACGGCGTCGACGCGGGCCAGCCGGCCGCTGCTTTCCCGCAGGGGTCCGGCCGGCAGCGGAAGTCCGTTGCCCGTGCCGCGGCTGCCGTCGATCACGGCGATTTCGAAGTCGCGCTGCAGGGCGTAGTGCTGCAGGCCGTCGTCGCTGACGATGACGTCGCACGCCGGGTTGGCGGCAATAAGCGCCCGGGCGGCTGCAACGCGATCGCGCCCGATCCAGACCGGGCAACCGCTGCGCCGCGCCAGCAATACCGGTTCATCCCCCGCAATGTCGGGCGGCGAATTCTCTCTTACGGCCATCGTCTGACCGCGACCGCCATAGCCGCGACTGACGATGCCGGGTGCGTGACCCTGCTGCCTGAGGAAGTCGCACAGCCAAGGCACCAGCGGCGTTTTGCCGGTGCCCCCGGCCGTGATGTTGCCGACCACGATGACCGGAACAGGTACGCGATACGAATGGAGTATGCCCGCCCGATACAGCGCGTGGCGCAAGGCGACGGCGCACGCAAATGCAGCAGCAAACGGTAACAGCAGGATGGAAAGCCAGGAGAGGCGATACCAGTGACGGTCGAGAAAAGCCAGATCTAGTCCCCTTTCAAGCACCGGCCTTGCCAGGATTTAGCGCCGCCCGCCATTGAAGCAAGCGGCGCACGTGGTGGCGTCAGCGGCGCTGCTGCTGGGTCGTGAAGGTGATCTTGCCGAAACCGGCGACGCGCGCGGCTTCCATCACGTTGATCACCGATTGGTGCGTGGCAGTGGCGTCGGCGTTGATGATAATGACCGGATCCGTGTTGCCGGCGGCGGCACGCTGCAATTCGGTCGCCATGACTTCCGGCGTGGTGAAGGCCACGGCCGCGCGATTGATCATGTACTGCCCGCTTGCCGACACGCCGACGTTGATCTGGCTCGGACGGTCCACCGGCTTGCTGGCGTCCGCCGTCGGCAGGTTGATCTGCATTTCGGAATAGCGCGAATAAGTCGTGGTCACCGCCAGAAATATCACGATGACAATGAGCACGTCGATGAAGGGAACCAGGTTGATTTCCGGTTCTTCCCTGAACGACCCGCGGCGAAAGTTCATGACTCGCCCGGGCTTCAGGCCTGGCGCTGGCCGTGAATGATCTCGACCAGCTTCACCGCCTGGACTTCCATTTCCACCACCAGCGAATCGACGCGGGCACGGAAGTGGCGGTAGAACACCAGGCTGGGCACGGCCACGATGATGCCGAATGCGGCGTTGTACAACGCGATGGAGATGCCGTGCGCAAGCTGACCGGGATTGGCCATGCCGGTCGGGCCCTGGGAACCGAAGATGTCGATCATGCCGATGATGGTGCCGAGCAGGCCGAGCAGGGGCGCCATGGTGGCGATGGTGCCCAGCGTCGTCAGGAAGCGTTCCAGTTCGTGCGCCGCGGCGCGTCCGGCCTCCTCGATCGATTCCTTCATGATTTCGCGTGAGCTGGCGGCTTCCTTGAGCGCCGCGGCGAAGATCCTGCCGAGCATCGCGGCTTGCGCGAGCCGGTTCAGCATGTCGGACGAAACGCCATTCTGACGGTATTCCTGGACCACCTTGGGCAACAGATCACGCGGTGCAACAAAATCCTTGCGCA
>JAYVMZ010000185.1:0-6234 GCA_043758735.1 Betaproteobacteria bacterium | reverse complement strand
CCTGCGGCTGAAAGTCCTCACCTGCATGCTCCCGAAGCTCTAAAAACCCTCAAAATCACCCACTCGATTCCGTGAAGACCCTGCTTTTTTACAGTCGATGCGGTAATAGCTCAAGCCGCTTTCCGTGTGTTCTTCCTGATGAAGTCCGTCATCCGGGCTATGCCCTTCTCGATCGCCTCGTTCGATGCGGCATAACTGAAGCGGATATGCTGGCCTTCGTTCGGGACGCGCGGACCAAAGTGGATGTCCGCAAGTACGGCGACCCCGGCTTCATTCAGCAACCGCTTGCGAAATTCCTCCGAATCCGCCGCACCGATCAGCGTGCAAGCCTCGGTCACGTTCGGCCACGCGTAAAAAGCGCCGCCGGGATTCTGGCAAACCACACCGGGCACCTTGTTGAGCAGGCCGACAATGAGATTCCGCCGCGAGAAGAAACTGTCGCGCATTTTCTTCGCATCGTCCTGCGGACCGTTGAGCGCCTCGACCGCGGCCCATTGCGTGATCTGGGATGCGCAGGAATCGGTATTCGTGACCCAGCGCGTGAACACCGGCGCCAGCGCTTTGTTCGCGGCAAAGCCTAGCCGCCAGCCGGTCATGGCCCAGGTCTTCGATGCGCCGTCGCAAATGATGGTGCGTTCGAGCATGCCGGGAAACTGGGTCAACGAACAGAATTCACCGTCGTAGCATAGCTGCGAATAGATTTCGTCGGCGAAGACCCAGACGTGCGGATGCTTGCGCAGGATCGCGGCAATGGCTTCCACATCTTTCTTCGGGATGATCCCGCCAGTCGGATTCTGCGGTGAATTCAGGATCAGCAGTTTGGTTTTCGGCGTGATTTTCGCATCGAGTTCCGCGGGATCGAAACTGAAGTTGCGCGACTCGCGCAGATAAACCGGCACCGGCACCGCACCCATTGCCTTGATCTGCGATTCGTAGATCGGGAAACCGGGCACGGGATAAATCACTTCGTCGCCTACGCCATGGTCCGTAGTTGAGACGATTGCATAGGCGATGAAAGGCTTGGCACCAGCGCCGACAACTACGTCGTCAGCATGAATGTTGATATGCCGTGTGCGGCTCAGGTAGCTAGCCGCGGCTTCGCGCAACTCAAGAATACCGGCGGACGGCGTGTAGCCGTGCTTGCCTTCGTTGATCGCCTTGATGCCCGCTTCGCGGATGTTCTTCGGCGTGGGGAAATCCGGCTGCCCGATGCAGAAGGAAATGATGTCCTTGCCCTGGCGCTGCAATGCGCTGACTTCAGCAAGAACCACGAATGCATTCTCTGTTCCGAGCTCGTTCGCTCGGCGGGAAATGGCGGGCATGAACTGCACTCCTCCGGAATCAAAAAGCGGGCTTCGCCTGAGCGTGCCCGCCTGTAAGTATCTAATAGTGAAGCGCTTATATCATGGCGCAGTGCGTGGGGTCAATCTACGGGATGCACTGCCACGGCGGACTCGCCGTTGGTTGATCGCATGTCCGCTTTTGCATTGCGCAGGGGCGAATCGGATTAACATTCCGTTTGCATTCAGGATGACTTGGTAGCCATTCCGAATGGCGCAATAGTAAAGGCGACTTTTAACGCCATGTTGAATAACGCCATGTTGAACTCGCCTGCCGCATTTTACTTGTCTCCATCTCCAACACCTGTGAGGAACATCCCATGAAAACGGAACTTCTGTATTTGGTCTGGGTAACGGCGCTAACCGGCGTGATCTGGATACCGTACACTTTGGACAGGATCGCAGTGTGGGGAATCCCGGACACGGTCGGGTATCCGGACAATCCAAAACTCCAGTCTCCCTGGGCAAGACGCCTGATGAAGGCCCATCACAACGCCGTCGAGAATCTCGTAGTTTTCGCGGCTTTGGTGCTCGCGGCCCACGCTGCTGGTGTCAGCAACAATATCACCGCTTTCGCGTGCGTCGTCTATTTCTGGGCGCGCATTGTGCATCTGGCCGCCTATGCATTTGCCGTGCCCTGGGTACGCACACTCGCCTTCACGGTTGGTTTCTTCTCGCAGGCGGCGCTTGCCTGGCAGCTGCTTGCAGCGTGACGCGTCTGGCGCCGGCCTCAAGGGAGCGCAGGCCCGCGCCAGATTCGCAGCACAAAGATGATGCAACCATGTCCCGCGAAACATTCCAGCGATCCCTCGGTTCCGCACTTCAGCTTGGCTGCTTCATCCTGCTGCTCGCGCTGATCCCCTATTCCGTGTACGCCGGCTTCTGGCTCTATCAGTCCGCCTCTTCATGGACCGGCGGCGACGCCGGACCCCTCGTCTATGCCATGGCCCGCGCCATTGCCTGCGTCATTCTGATTTATGCGCTGTGGCAGTTACGGAAAACGGGCTCGCGCCTGCGCAAGGGCGTCCTGCCCGGCCGTTGAGACTTCCCTATCCGCCTATGCCCTGCATTCCCTCAATGGCGACCTCGACGAGCGTGACAATGCTTTCGCGAAGCGCCTCGCCTTCGAGATGGTTGTCGGTCTCCACTCCGCTCGTCGATCCCTTAAGCACGCCATCCTGGTAGACGCGTGCGTTCCAGGTCACGCTCGCGCCGGGCGAATACTTCACCTCGTACTCGTACCGCTCCCCACCCACCTTGCGCGTGAAAACATCCTTGATCGATATCGTTTGATTGGCCATCCTCGCCACCTGTCGTGAGTGATCCAACTGCGTCGCGGTTACGGACCGGCGCGAAGCACGCAGCAGTATTTCGCATGCTCTACCAAAGCTGCCGCTCTCGAATCGATGCCGATCCGAAGGACATTGGACACAACTGAACAGGAAAGGTGCATGCGAGAAGCCTTCAATCGCGCCGGTTCTCACGTATTGTTCGACTACGGAACTTGAATGGCGAGGCGTCTCGCGCCCATTTAGGGCAAAAAAACTTTCCCGCACGACAACCATGAACATTGCAAGCCAACTCTACGCAATCCTTGAGCCGCAGCGCACGCAGACGAAACTGCCCGTCGTCCTCGTCCGGCCCAACGAGAAAGTCGCGCGCTGCTCCGTGGTGCAAACCTGATTGGAATCCGTGCACAGTAATTCGCAGCCGACCGTCGCCGTCATAGGCGGCGGTCCGTCGGGACTGATGGCCGCGGAAGTCCTTTGCAGCGGCGGGACGCGAGTCGACGTCTACGACGCCATGCCTTCTTTCGGGCGAAAGTTCCTGATGGCCGGCAAAGGCGGTCTCAATCTCACCCACGCCGAGGCGCACGAAACATTTCTGACGCGATATGGCGCGCGCCGACTGCAGATCGAACCGATGCTGACCACCTTGGGTCCCGTGGCCTTGCGCGAATGGGCAACCACCCTCGGGGTGGACACGTTTGTCGGCAGTTCCGGACGCGTATTTCCCACCGGCATGAAAGCGGCGCCTTTATTGCGCAAATGGCTGCATCGCCTGCGCGAGGCCGGGGCAAGGTTCCACGTGCGCCATCGCTGGCACGGCTGGGACGAAGACGGCGCATTGCGCTTCGCCACGCCGGAGGGCGAACGATCGGTCCGGGCCGACGCGGCAATTTTCGCACTCGGTGGCGGCAGTTGGGCCCGGCTCGGGTCCGATGCCGCCTGGGTGCCGCTGCTCGAGCAACGCGGCATACCCGTCGCGCGATTAAAGCCGGCGAACTGCGGCTTCGACATCGGCTGGAGCGATCATTTCCGTTCGCGGTTTGCCGGCCAGCCGCTCAAATCGGTAGTCGCCGCTTTCACCGGCTCGGCCGGCGTAACGCATACCCGGCAGGGGGAATGCATCATCACGGACAGCGGCATCGAAGGTGGCCTAGTCTATGCACTTTGCGCGCTTTTGCGCGACGAGATTGCGGCCAAAGGCGCCGCCGTCATCCATCTCGACTTGCTGCCCGGGCGCGAACCGCAACGCGTGCTCTCCGAGGTTGCCCGTCCGCGCGGGGCGAAATCCCTGTCCACCCACCTGCAAAGCCACCTGGGCATCAAAGGCGTGAAAGCGGGACTGCTGCGTGAAGCCCTCACCAGGGAAGATTTCGCCATCCCGGCGCGGCTCGCTACCGCGCTTAAGGCGTTGCCGCTACGCCTCGTCGCGACCCGGCCGATCGACGAAGCAATCAGCACCGCAGGCGGCGTGGCCTTTGAGGCGCTAGACGGGAATCTGATGATTCGCACCGTTCCGGGCATGTTCTGCGCGGGTGAGATGCTGGACTGGGAAGCGCCGACGGGCGGCTATCTCCTGACGGCCTGCTTCGCCAGCGGCCACATTGCGGGGACCGGAGCGCTCTCATGGCTTGCAGCGAAACGCCTCCTGGACACGAACTAAAGCCGCCTTCCGGACTCTATCTCGGTACAACTTCGAGTCGGCAGCAAGCCTCGCGCCGACCACAATCCTTACCGGGGGATCTCCCGAGAATTCACCGCCTCTCCAGCAGGAGGATCTCATGTCGAAACTATTGATGTTAGCGCTTTGCGTGTTCTGTGCCCCCGCTTTTGCCATGGGCCCGGACCCAGGTGGACACACCGGAGCCGGTGTTACGCCGGAGACGACCAAGACCGATCAACCCGCAGTGGATGCGGCGCGAAAAGCAACGTCCGGTGGAAAGGTCGAGAACACCTCCCCGGCGGATTCCAGCCAGCCCAAACAGTCGGGCACGGCCAAGCGGGGAAACTGAACTGAGCAGCGCCGCACCATCGAAATATTCCTGGAGAAAATAGAAAGCATCCAGGTCGACCAGAGCGTATTCGGCCGCATGTTCAATTTCGGGTCGGTCGTGGTCTCCGGCACCGGCGTGCACAGTGCGCCGTTCAAGAACATTTCCGACCCGCTGGCGCTGCGCAGGAATTTCATGATGGCAGCCGACTCCCGGCGCGCCGCATAGTCCTTGCGCCGGGCAATGCCCGGTCTCCGCAGCAAAAATCCGCACAACGTCCTGCCTATCGGTACCGATAGCCTTGCGCCTGGCTTCCCGCGATAATCGCGGCGCATAGTCGCCGTAAGTTTCAACAAATACCCACGATCGATTTCAATTCGAATCCGTGCTTCCCTCCGTGTACTCTGTGCCTCTGTGGTGAATGGTTTTGATTTATTATCAAATAAAATATGAAGCCCACAGACTCCGCTCCCACCACTTTCCGCGAATTCGAGCACCGCGCCTGGCAAAGCGTGGTCAAGCTCTACGAAGATTATTTCGGCGCACTGACGACGCAATGCATCGAGCCGCTGCTCGACGCAGTGGCAGTGCAAGCCGGGGATGCCGTGCTCGATATCGCCACCGGCCCTGGCTACATCGCCGCCGCCGCCGCGAAGCGCGGTGCGAAGGTCACCGGGCTGGATTTCTCTTCGGCGATGATCGCCGAGGCTTCCGCGTTGCATCCCGTCATCATCTTCCGCGAGGGCGATGCCGGCAACCTGCCCTTTCCCGATGCGAGCTTCGATGTGGTCGTGATCGGCTTCGGCATCCTGCATTTCCCCGACCCGGATCGCGCGTTACGCGAGGCGTTTCGCGTCTTGCGCAGCGGTGGACGATTCGGCCTGTCGGTATGGACCGGCCCCGACAAGGCGGCGGGGTTCGGCATCGTCATGCGCGCCGTCGAGAAGCACGGCAGTACCGACGCGAAACTGCCGCCCGGACCGCCTTTCTTCCGCTTCAGCAATGTAGAGGAGTGTAGCCACGCCATCGCGGCGGCCGGATTCAGCGAGGTGACCATCACCGAAAATCCGCAGACGTGGCGCTTTCCCTCGGCCGCGGCTTTCTTCGACGGCATCAGCGCGAGCACGGTGCGCACCGCGGCTTTGTTACGCGCGCAGACAGCGGAAAACCTGGCAAATATCCGCGCCGAAGTGGAGCGCGAAGCTGGCAGGTATGCGCAGTCAGGCGGGCAGATCGCGCTGCCCATGCCTGCGCTGGTGGCTCGCGCACGCAGACCCTGAGGTCAGTTCGGCGCTTGCGTGGCGCCTGAAGATGCACTGGTGTCGGGCGGCCCGCTCACTATTCCGGTGCCGGCCAGGATCCGTTCCCACGCCCGCTCCCGCCTCCAATGCGCATGTAACCGCACTGCCCTCCGGAACGAGCGTGCCGCACATGTTCGTGGTGGTGTTCGTCATCATGCTGCCAATCGCACTGAAGACCGGCGACCCGATCAAGGGCTGCGAAGCAGGCCTGACCTGGGTGTTCATCCAGAGCTTTGTGCTGATGGCAGGCGGCTTCGTTGCGCCGTGGATACGCAAAGTCACGCCGCGCGCGGCGTTGCTCGGCACCCTGGCCGGC
>JAYVMZ010000184.1:0-6029 GCA_043758735.1 Betaproteobacteria bacterium | reverse complement strand
CCGGTTGCAACTTGATCGCCACGCTTGTGTTCGGCATGAACGAGATCATAGCAATCACTGGAAGATCTGTAAACCTATTTAAGGGACACTACACTAGCGCCACCGGCTCCGTCCGCTCATGCGGGACGTTATACCTTCAGAGCATCGAGCGCGGGCACGTGCTAAATTGGCGCCTTGGATGGAGGTGACCATGAGTGTTTCTGTCAAGACTTTGGGCATCGATCAGCTTGGCGTCGATGAACGGCTGGCTCTCGTCGAGGAGATATGGGCGACCATATGCGCTGACGTCAAGGCATTTCCCCTAAGTGACGAGCAACGTGCCGAATTGGATCGCCGCGTCGCGGATGACGATTCCTTTCCGGAGGACGTAGTGCCTTGGGACGAGGTCAAGGCAGCAGTGCGGTCCCGCCTGGATCGATGACGCTTCGCGTCGTTTTTCGGCGCGCTGCGAAGAACGAGTTTGAGGATGCGGCCGCTTGGTATGGCGAAAGAGGTTCCGGCCTTGGCGATGAATTCGTTCGCGAGATCGACCAAGCGATCGCGAGTGCCGCGGCTGCACCACAACGATATCCCGCGGTATTCGGTGATGTTCGACGCACGGTCGCGCGTCGCTTTCCGTTCGCGGTGTACTTTCGCGTCCGTTCCGATGCGTTGGTGGTTCTCGCTGTGTTCCACGGGCGCCGAAATCCGACCATCTGGCGACGCCGGGTATAACCGCGCAATCGACAGCGACACTTCGCGAGCGCGCTTCCGCGTGCTCACTCGTGCGCGTCATTGCGGACGTTGGGCTACATGAAATAAGGAGTCTCGTGATGGTCACTGTTGTCTGGGAAACTTGGCTGAAAGACGGGACAGAGGCAGAAGGCCTCCGTCTCACGCGCCAGATTTGGTCCGATATGCAGCACATCGATGGCTATATTTCGCATCAGCTTCTTGTCGACCAAGACGCCGCGAATCACCTGTTGCTGGTCAGTCAGTGGCGAACACGAGAAGCAGCCGACCGTAGCAAGAATGAATACGCGGCGTCCGAGGCCGGGTCCAAGACGGTTCCGCGACTCAAACCGCTACTGTCTCGCGAGCGTAGCAGTTGGGTATTCTCAGAGGATACTTGTGTTCGCGTCGTTCGTTATGCTTGCTCGGGCGGATGAGACGCCAGTTGATGCATTCAGAGAAGGCATAGAAGGCATCTACGTTCTCCAAGAGTTGCTCCGCAACGGAGAAATGTTTCGTCCTCCATTGGTCGACGCCCGCTTCGTATTGCTCAATGGCCGCTTCATGTTCATTGCCCACGACCGGGCGAAAGAACCCAACAAAACGACTGTCGCCGGCTACGGCGTTTACGTATTGGAGCCGGGTACCTTCTCGTATCGCTATGAGGGGTTTAGCGTGGTTACACAAACGGCGGACGGAACAACCATCTCGGAAAAGTTACCTTGGGAAGGACTGCGCACTTTTGCAGCGAGCGTCGAGAGAAACGAGATTCGCTTTCGTGCAACCAATGGACCCCAGGAGTAATTGACGCTGGAGATAGCGCATGGCGACCCTCTTCTTCGAAGACCTTGAGGTCGGGTCCGTGCATCTCGGCCGGGAGTTCAATTGCGATCGGGACGAGATGCTGGAGTACGGCCGGCGCAATGACCCCTGGCCCATCCACGTCGACGAAGTTGCGGCATCCCTTTCGCCATTCGGTGGACTCATTGCGAGCGGGGGTTACGTCATCACCTTGTGGTACCGCTCACTCGTCGAGATCTATAACACGCCGAAAGCGACCTGGGCATTCCTGGGCGGCCTTGACTGGAAGGTCAAATTCCGCGCTCCGGTTCGCGCGGAGGACACGCTGCGTGTGAGAGTGACGGTGAAAGACAAGCGGCCCTGGATCAAACCCGGGCAAGGTATGGTCACGCTATTCAACGAACTCCTGAATCAACGATCCGAGGTCGTGTGCAGCGCCGAGGTGATTGTGCTGCTGGCTAACCGTCCGGATGGCGCCGCGCCAGGCTCCTGAATGGATGGGCGCCAGAGCCCATTCTCAATCACGCCCAGTCGCGGCTGCAAAATACCACCGAGCCTATTTTCCGTCTGTAAAATATTTACGTCTTGCCGAGCCGATGCCAAGTTCAACTCCCCGCGACAGTACGGAATCTTCCGATAGTGCGTTGCCGACCATCCAATGGACCGAAGCGGGTCAAGATTGGTCGGCGCGCTGGCGCTCGGAACGCGGCGCGCCGCCGCCGAAGCGGGTCGTCCTGGCGGACGATACCGTCACTGCGGACTTTGCCTATCGGCTCGCCTGCGAAGGCACGGCAATGCTCTGGCGCGGCGATTTCAACAACGCCACGCAATTGCTGCAGGCCATGGCGCGGCGCGCCGACAAGACTCCCGCGCGCAAGCAAAGAAAGTCGGCAAAGGATGCGGCCCCGGCGGCGCCCGCCGACGCTTTTAATCAGGTTCGCCAGGCCCAGTCGCAGCGGGCGCGCATTCTGGGTTCGCTGTTGCTTCCCTTCAATGAAGACTATGGCATCGCGCTGCGCCGCGCACCCGATGCACGGCAAGCCTGCGCGGAAGCGTGGGGCCCCGCGCAGCCGGATGCGGGTCCGTCGGTGGCGTCCCTGCGCGAATTGCTGGGCATGATCGGCGCGCACGAGTGGCGAAAAAAAGGCGTCGAAATCCCCGCGCTCGGTAATCCCCCGGACAATCGAATTCATGCGCACTACGGGGTGTTCTCTCCGGTGCGGGGAGAGTACGTCAACCTGGTCGCCACGGCGCCGCTGCCGGTGACCGGTCAGGAAAAATTCACGGCCTTCGACATCGGCACGGGCACCGGCGTGCTGGCGGCCGTGCTGGCGCGGCGCGGCATCGAGCATGTCGTCGCCACGGACCAGGATGCGCGCGCGCTGGCATGCGCCCGCGATAACCTCCAGCGTCTGGGCCTCGGCGCGCAGGTGCAGGTCGTGGAAGCCGACCTTTTTCCGCCCGGCCGCGCGTCCCTTGTCGTGTGCAATCCACCCTGGCTGCCGGCGCGGCCAGGCTCGCCCATCGAGTCCGCGGTGTACGACGAGGACAGCCGCATGCTGCTCGGCTTTCTGCGCAGCCTCGTGGCTCACCTTGTGCCGGAGGGCGAGGGCTGGCTGATCCTGTCCGACATTGCCGAGCACCTTGGCTTGCGCTCGCGCGCTGACCTGCTGGCCGCGTTCGAGCGCTGTGGCCTGAAGGTCGTGGCCCGAATGGACGCCAGGCCGCGGCATCCCAAGGCATCAGACGCCAGCGATCCGCTGCACGCCGCGCGCGCGGCCGAAGTGACCTCGCTCTGGCGCCTGGCCGCCGGCTTGGCTTCGACATCGTGATCTCGTTCCCGATATCATCCACATCGTCCCAACCACAAACAACCGACGCAGACCGGCGGCAAGTTCGAGCCGGCAGGATTCCAGATGAAGCAGCCCATGAACGTGGACGAAGTACTCGCGCAGGATTTCTGCACCTTGCCGGAGCTGATCCGCCTGCACGCCGGGCAGCGGCCGGGGCATGTCGCCCTCAGCCAGGACGGGCGCTCGCTGGATTACCGCGCTCTCGATGAACTGGCGGACCGCATTGCGGCCTCGCTGCAGCGCGATGGGGTGAAGCCCAGGCAGGTGATTGCGATCTGCGCCGGGACATCGATCGAATATTCCGCGGTGTTCGTGGGTGCTTTGCGCGCCAGTGCCGCGGTCGCGCCACTGGCGCCATCCTCGACTGCTGCAAGCATCGCGACCATGGTTGCCGACGCCGGGGCGACGCTGTTTTTCGTCGATGAGACCGTCGCGAAAGGACTCCAACCGGTGCGTGACCGGATTGCCGCGCAGTGGATTGCGCTGGACGATTCGGCGGCGGGAAAATCATTCCGCGAATGGCTGGTTGCGGAAGGCACGGTGCCGGCAACCGTTACTGCCGAGCCGGACGCGCCATTCAACCTGATCTATTCGTCCGGCACGACGGGCACGCCGAAAGGCATCGTGCAATCGAACCTGATGCGCTGGCGGCAATGGCAGCGCGCGCATGCCTACGACTACGAGCCGGACTCGATCACGATCGTGTCGACGCCGCTGTATTCGAACACGACGCTGGCGAGTTTCCTGCCGACGCTCGCGGTCGGCGGCAGCGTGGTGCTGATGGCGAAATTCGATGGGACCGGATTCCTCGAGCTGGCGCAAAAACACCACGCGACCACGGCGATGCTGGTGCCGGTGCAGTACTCGCGCATCATGGCGTTGCCGGAATTCGACCGCTACGACCTGTCGAGTTTTCGCGCCAAGTTCTGCACCAGCGCGCCCTTCGCCGCCAACCTGAAGGCCGACATTCTGAAGCGCTGGCCGGGCCGCCTGATCGAGTATTACGGGATGACCGAGGGCGGCGGTACCTGCGTACTGGAAGCAAGCCAGTATCCGGACAAGGTGCACACCGTCGGCACGCCCGCGCCCGGCCACGACATCCGTCTGATCGACGACCAGGGTATCGAACTGCCGCCGGGCTCCACCGGCGAAATCGTCGGGCACTCGGAGGGCATCATGACCGGCTATCACAACCAGCCGGCGAAGACGGCGGAAGCCGAATGGTATGACCCGACCGGCAAGCGTTTCATCCGCACCGGCGACATCGGCCGTTTCGACGAGGACGGATTCCTCATATTGATGGATCGCAAGAAGGACATGATCATCTCCGGCGGTTTCAACGTGTATCCGAGCGATCTCGAAGCGGTGTTGCGCGGGCATGCCGACGTGTCGGAAGCCGCGGTCGTCGGCGTGCCCTCCGAGCGCTGGGGCGAGACGCCGGTTGCCTTCGTCGTGGCGAAGCGCAAGGACCCGCAACTTCCGAAGACACTGCTCGAGTGGACCAACCGCCAGCTCGGCAAGACGCAGCGGCTCGCTGCGGTCGAGCTGGTCGAGTCGCTGCCGCGCAACGCGATCGGCAAAGTGCTCAAACGCGAACTGCGCGACGCGTACAAAAGCAAAGCGGGTACGCCATTGTAAATCTTCAACCTCACCACGAAGGACACGAAGGACACGAAGGTCACGAAGAAAAACGGAACAGGGAACATGATTGTTTTGACGATAACGACTTTGCGAGGAGTGGAACGGTCGATTAATAATCCATATCGATGAAAGTCACGTTCACCCAGCATTTATTCTGATTTCCTTCGTGTTTCTTTGTATCCTTCGTGCCTTCGTGGTGCGAATTAAATGATCGAGGTAGCAGATAAATGACAGTAGACACGAGCGAAGGCCGAATCACCACGGAGCTGCGCGACGGGCTGTTCCTGATCGGCATCGACCGGCCGGCGAAGCTGAACGGCTTCACGCCGGTCATGCTGCGCGGCATGGCGCAGGCCTACACTCGTTACGAGCACGAACCCGAAGCGCGTTGCGCCGTGGTGTTCGCCGAGGGCGCGCATTTCACGGCCGGCCTCGATCTGCCGAAGGTCGCGCCTTATCTCGGCAGCAACACATTGCTGGTGGAAGAGGGCGAGATCGACCCGTTCGAGTCGCGTCCGCCGTTTCGCAGCAAGCCGGTGGTCTTCGCGGTGCACGGCATCTGCTTCACGCTCGGCATCGAGATGATGCTCGCCGCCGATATCGTCGTTGCAGCAGCGGATACCCGTTTTGCGCAAGTCGAGGTCAAGCGAGGCCTCATGCCGACCGGCGGCGCCACGATCCGCATGGTGGAGCGCGCAGGCTGGGGCAACGCGATGCGCTACCTGCTGACCGGCGACGAGTTCGATGCGCAGACGGCGCTGCGGCTCGGCTTCGTCCAGGAAATCGTCGAGCCGGGCCGGCAGAAGGACAGGGCGATCGAGCTGGCGGGAAGCATCGCCGCCCAGGCGCCGCTCGCAGTGTCGGCCACGCTCCGGAATGCCCGTATCGCGCTTCTCGAAGGCCCGGAAACCGCTGCGTCCCTGTTCGGCGCGACCCAGACCCGCCTGCTCGCATCGGAAGATTTCCAGGATGGCCTGCGCAGCTTCAAGGAGAAACGCGCGCCAAAATTCCACGGAAAATAGA
>JAYVMZ010000183.1:0-7982 GCA_043758735.1 Betaproteobacteria bacterium | reverse complement strand
ACATCAAACCGACGAACATCCTGGTCGGACAAAACGGCGAAATCAAGATCACGGATTTCGGCGTCGCCCTGCAACACGACGTGGAAATGACCCAGCTAGAGGGGGTGGGTTCGCCACTGTACATGTCGCCGGAGCAGGCGCAGGACCATGCGCTCACCCATCAGGCCGACATCTACTCGCTGGGCGTGGTCATGTACCGCATGCTAACCGGCAAGACGCCGTTCTCGGCATCGAACAGCACCAGCCTGCTCTATCAGGTCATGAACATGACTCCTCCTGCGCCGAGCGTGCATCGCGCGGGCCTGCCGGCCGACCTGGACCGGATAGTCTTGAAAGCGCTGGCGAAGAATCTGGACGAGCGCTACCAGACCTGGGAGGAGTTCTGCGCCGATCTCGCCCGGACCAACAGGAATCTTGCTCTGCAAGCCGACTCAATCTCGGATAACGGAGAAATTCGGCGCCATCAAAGCCGTCCCCTTCTTTCGCGAATTCGCGCATCTCGATGTCTGGGAGATGGTGCGCATCGCGGCGTTCCGCCGGCTCGCTCCACGCGAAACAGTAGTTCGGGAAGGCGATGCCTGCGAAAGATTTTTTCTGATTGCCGAGGGTGGCGCACGCGTCACGAGCGAGGGCCGGTCGCTCTCAGTACTCGGCGACGGCGACTGCTTCGGCGAGATCCCTTACTTCGAAGACAGGGGAAAGCGCACCAGCTCCATCGTCTCGATTACGCCGTTGACGATCATAGAGATCAATGCGACGGCGCTGAGACAATCGAGCGACGCGTGCCAGAAGCAGTTCAATCGCGCCTTCGTGCGCATCCTTCTGCAGCGAATCGATCGGCTATCGAGAGTCAACGCGCAACTGGCAGAAGAGACGCGCAGAAAATCATGACCTCCCCTGCTGTACCGGATCTGAACGCACTCTATGTCGGCCTGTGCCGCTCGATCGGCATTCCGGCGCGCGACGTGTAGGGCGTGCGCGCAGCGGATTCCAGGTACGGCTACAGGAGTCTAGGACAAAGCGTAGAGATTTCGAAAGCGCAGCATTGCCGCGCGGAAGTGTGGCTCGCGGATTAGGGCTGGGTGCCGGTCGATCCTGCCGACGTACGCAAATTCGTCCTTGAAGAAAAGCCTGGACTGAAACTCGACGATCCGCTGGTCATGGAGGTGCGGGCAAGACTATTCGACTCGTGGGAGATGAACTGGATGCCTTATAACGTCGCACACGACGTCGAACTGCCGAATTCCAAAGGCCCGGCGCTGGGGTTTCTGATGTATCCGCAGGCGGAAGTCGGAGACAGGCGCGTGGACAGCCTCGATCCCGAAAGATTCAGGTACACGTTAACCTCGCAGGAACTCAGCCCATAAAACCGCACCCGTTACGCGGGCGACGCGCTTCGATCATGCAGGATTCACCACTCGCCGGCCCAGGATGATCACGTCGCGCTCGATGTCGTCGAGCAGCGTGACGCCCGGCAACTCGCCCCATTTCGCGAACCCGAACTTGGCGAACAATTCCAGGCTGGGATGATTGTGGCCGTAGACGAAACCGATCAGCCGGTCCACAGCGATGGCGGGTGCATGCGCGATGGCTTGCGACAAAAAATAGGAACCGAGCCCTCGATGGCGGAACGCTTCGCCAACATAGACGCTCAGTTCTGCAGTCTTGTTGTACGCGGGCCGGCCGTAGAAAGTGGAGAAGCTCAGCCAGCCGGCGATACGTCCCTCAAGCGTCGCGACCCATAGCGGACGGAAATCCGGCTTGTGCTGCTCGAACCAGCCGACACGGCTCTCTACCGGCACCGGCTCGAGGTCGGCCGTCACCATGCGCGAAGGGATCGTCGCGTTGTAAATCTCGACGACAGCCGATAAATCCTCGCGCGTCGCCTGGCGGTGTGTCCACGTCATCGCTGAATCAATTCAAACTTGAGAACAATTGGAATCCGACTACTTTCGATCAGGATTTATGAGTTTTCCATATCGACATCCTCCTGTGTGATTGCTGCGCTGTCATCCGAACGACGCCGAAGAACCGATGCGCTGGCGCTGAATACGCTGCCCCGCTCGCGGCGCGGCAAGCGGTGCGCATACTTCCGATTTACAGTTCGGCGGCTTCGGGATTCAAGTCGGGCGAGAAGCGTAATTCAGGGGCTGGGCAGATCAGGGCCCTATTGGGTATTCCGACGATGCTCAGCGCAGCAGCACATACTCGCCACCGCGCTCGATCGCCTTCTTGTACGCGGGCCGCGCGTGGATGCGTTCCAGGAAGGCCATGAGTTTCGGCCGCTTCGCATCGAGGCCGCCGCGGGAGACTGCTGCTTCGAGCGGGAAACTCATCTGCACGTCCGCGGCGGAAAATTCTTCCCCCGCGAACCACGTGCTGCGCCCGAGCTCGCCTTCCAGGTAGTCGAGGTTGCGTTCGAGGTTAGGGGATATGAATCCCTCGCCGACCTTCGCCGAAATGGCTTTCGCGATCGGTCTTGCAAAAAAAGGCATCGGCCCTTTTTCAATGCGGCCGAAGATCAGTTTCATCAGCAGCATCGGCTGCAGCGACCCTTCCGCGTAATGCAGCCAGTACGTGTATCGCAGCCGCTCCGGCGCACCCGCGGCGGGGATCAGACGGCCGTTGCCGTAGCGCCCCACCAGGTACTCGATGATCGCACCTGATTCGGCGATCGTCAGGCCGCCATCCGTGATGACCGGCGACTTGCCCAGCGGATGGACCTGGCGCAGTTCGGGCGGCGCCAGCATGGTCTTGGCATCGCGCTGGTAGCGTTTGATGTCGTATTCCAGGCCGAGCTCTTCGAGCAGCCAGAGGATGCGCTGCGAGCGCGAGTTGTTGAGGTGGTGAACGGTGATCATAGGCGCTGGCTTTGTATTCTCAAGTCTTGCCGAGGAAATCCTGTTTGCCGATTTCGATGCCACAGTGGCGCAGGATGTCGTAAGCCGTGGTGACATGAAAATAGACATTCGGCGTGACATGGCTCAGCAGGTAGGGCATGCCCTGCATGGAGCGGGTCGTCGTCTGCGTTTTCCAGGTGACGGTCTTGTCTTCGGAACCGTCGATCTGCTCGGGTTTGATGGATTCCAGGTAAGCGACGGTCTTGCGCAGGCGGGCAATGAGGTCGGGAAAGCTGGCTTCGTTGTCTTCGTACTTGGGTGGTTCGACACCCGCGAGCCGCGCAACGCCACCCTTGGCGCCATCGGTTGCGATATGGATCTGCCGCGCTAACGGCAGCATGTCCGGGTAGAGCCGGTAGCCGATCAGAACGGCCGGATCTATTTTTTTCGCTTCGGCCTGCGCCGCGGCCTTCTCCAGAATGGCGGCAAGGTTATTGAGCGCACGCGAGAACACGGGGACAGAGGCCTGATACATCGAGATATTCACTGTTTCTCCTGGTGGTTTGGGATTATCGAACTACGCATCGCGGCGGTCGGCTACGGCATCCTGTTCGTGATGCTGTCCCGGCGGGCTGCGCCTGGAGCGCCACAACACGTAAATCAGATACGCCACGATACAGACGTTCGCGGCAAACAGCAGCAGTTTCGTCGGCGTCACGCCGCGCGCGATCTCGTACACTTCCGCCGGCACGTAGATGGCGCCGCTGGCAACGGCAAACCATTCTGCCCAGCGCCTGCCAAGCCACAGGCCGTAAGCCTCGACCGAGCGCACCACCGCATACACCAGCGCCAACCCCGCCAATATCCACAGCTTGGCGTCCGTGACATTCGCAGACGCATCGATGAATATGCGCGGATAACCCTTTGCGGGATTCAGGTGGAGATGCGCGACCAGTTGCTCGGCGAAGTGCTGCGCGTCGCGCTGCATCAGCGACAGCAGCCCGAAACCCGCCACGAGCACCAGCACGCCCTTCGCCGCCTCGTAAACGGCAACCGCGCGCAATCCGCCTGTCAGTTTCATCTGTAGCCTATATTGCCAGCAAGCTGTTGACGATTGCTCACCGACTCCACCATAAAGAAAATTCAAGCACAACTCTCACCGCAGAGTGCGTCTTTAGATATCCTAGAAATCCGTGAAGAACGGCACAGCCAGAAGCACGGCGCCGATGACGCACAGCCAGAGCAGGCTATCGGTGGTGTAGGGATAGACGCACAGCAGCACGCCGCAGATCATCGGCGCAAACTTCTGCTGGCGTTTTCCGTAGACGAAATAGGCCGCCCCGAACGCACCCGCGATCAACCCGACAAAGAGCTCATTCATGCGGCCGCCTTGCCGTTCCAGCCGGCCTGCGCCACACGCTCGCAAGCCAGGGCTGCTGCTCGCGCGGCAATCCGGCCGGCCGGTAATAGTGATCGAGTTCGACGAATCCCGCCCCGGCCATCTTCGCGCGCCATGTGTCGAGGTCATGATACGCGCCGTAGCGCCCGTTGTTCCAGCCTTCCTCGTTGCGGCCGTGCGGATTGGAGCTGAACAACACGCCGCCGGGTTTCAATGTGGCATGCAGTTGTTGCAACACGCGCGGCAATTCCGGCGACGGGACATGGAATAGCGAGGCATTGGCGAATACGCCGTCGAAACGCGCGTCCGGCAAGTCGAGCCTGAGAAAATCCTGCTGCCAAACTTCGCACCCCGAGTCCGTTCGCGCCATCTCCACAAAACGCGCCACGCCATCGAGCCCGATCGCGGTGTGGCCCAGACCGGAAAATGTCCTGAGGTCGCGTCCCGGCCCGCAGCCGAAATCGAGAATCGTGAAAGGGGGCTCGGCTTCGATATGGCCCAACAGCGCGGCGATGTTCTGGCTCACGTCATGATCGCGCGTGCCATCGCGAAAATCCGCGGCTCGCTGGTTGTAATGCTCCAGCGTCAGGGTGGATATCTTTTCAAGGTCGTTTAGATGAAGCTTCATGCACGGGGCCAGGGAACAGTCTGCGCGGATGGTCGGAATGGGCTGTACGGCGCCAACAAAGCAATCATGGGTCGCACGCTGTCGATTCACACCATGATTTAGTCCGGCGAAGACTCGGCGCTAATTCAGGGAAGAGCGATTCAGCTCGGACCGGCTTCCGCAGCCGGTCAGCGCCAGCGCAAGATCGATTTCGTTGCGCAGCAGCTCCAGTGCCTGGGTTACGCCGGGACGCCCCCTCGCCGCCAGGCCGTACATGTAAGGCCGGCCGATCATGCAGGCTTTCGCGCCAAGCGCGATGGCCTTCAACACATCGGTTCCGCGGCGTACCCCGCCATCGATAATCACTTCGGCCCGGCCCGCCACGGCATCCACCACTTGCGGCAATGCCGAAATGGCGGAGCGCACGCCGTCCAACTGGCGGCCGCCATGATTGGATACGATGATCGCATCGACGCCATGATCGACTGCAAGCATCGCATCTTGCGGATCGAGTATGCCCTTCAACGCAAGCGGCCCATTCCAGATGGATTTGGCCCACTCGATACCCAACCCGGACGCGTCGCAAAATTTGGCAAGTTGGACATACGCAACGTCGGTGGAATGGTCAGGCCGTTGTGCACGTCGCGGTCGCGCTGGCCCTGCAATGCCAGATCCACCGTCAGCACCAGCGCCCCGTTCGGCCAGAACAGCCCGGTCATCCCCGTAGGTGAAAGGATGAGCGGCATGCCGTACTTCTGTCCCATCACCGTGACGGACTGGTCCCGCACGGAAACGTCGCGCAATACGCGTTGCGCGAGCGTGATGCGGTTGAAATCGTCCTGGTTCGCCCGCAGAGTAACTTCATCCTGCGCGCCGCCGTCGATGTAATCGAACAGCACTCGCGGCAAACGCCGCCACGCCAATTGCCGCAAGTCCGCAATATTTGCAATGTTCATGAAATGCCAGCCTGTGCCTTTCCCTTTATCGGTCGAGTTCGTGAAAGCCGGGACAGATCGACACGAAATCGAAATCGGTTCGGGCAGACGATCGTGCGTCATTCTGCCGCCCCGCGCTGAGGAACGCAAAGAGACGGCTCCCATGCGCTTCATCGCCCGGAATTATTTGCTCTGTGTTCCCGTGATTGCGGGCGAGCCAGGCCGCGATAGGTAACCAACGCCAGCAGGCCGCAGGCCGTGACCACCGCTGCCATCGGCACCGCCGTGCCGTTGTGAAACACGCCAGGTTGCCGAAATCGAGCACGCAATCGGCGTCATAGCGCAGCAGCAGTCTGCGATTGATCTGCGTGAACGCGACGATGCCGGCGGCGTTAAGGCCGAAAAGCCAGCCGTAATAGTGCGCCGGCACGCCATAGAGATCGATGAACACAAACGGCGAGCCGGAGATATAGGCAAACATGCTGGCCTGGCCGAAGCCGCCGGACAAGGCATAGCCACGGTAACGCCGGTCGGCCAGCAGGCTGGCGTAATTTTCCGGCGCCTTCGACAAGGGAGTACGCGGCTCTCTTTTCGGAATGGTCTCCGGCAACCTTCACTTCACCGCCACCAGGCAGGCCACGCCGAATAACGCCAGCATCCAGAAGATCGAGCGCCAGCCGAACCAGGTCAACAGATAGCCGCCGGCAAGCGGCGCGACGATGGGCGCGATGCCCATCACCATCAGCAAAATCGAGAAGACCCGCGCCGATTCCTGGCGATCGTAGAGATCACGCACCACCGCGCGCGCGACCACCATGCCGGTGCAAACGCGACGAGCGCGCTGATGATCAGCGTGGTGCGAAAATTCCTGTCGGGCAAAGGAGTCTGCTTGAGGGATTACGTGCCGGCATCTGTCTCGGCGAACACTTCTTTCGCGATATGGAACGCCGCATTGGCGGCAGGCACGCCGCAATAGATCGCGCACTGCATCAGCAATTCCTTGATCTCGTCCCGCGTCACGCCATTGTTGGCCGACGCGCGCAAATGCAGCTTCAGTTCGTCGGGACGATTCAGCGCAACCAGCATGGCCAGTGTGGCGAGGCTGCGCGTATGCTTCGGCAGCCCGGGCCGCGTCCAGATCTCGCCCCAGGCATAACGCGTGATCAGGTCCTGGAATTCGTCGTTGAACGGCGTCTTGTTCTTCAGCGTCCGGTCGACGTGCGCATCACCCAACACCGCCCGCCTTACTTCCAGCCCTTTCCCATACCTCTCCCGCTCATCCATCTTCATTCCTTCCTTCATTCAAAACAGATTTCACCACAGAGGCACAGATACCCTACGTGCGCAGCACGTCGGGTATCTGTGCCTCTGTGGTGAATACGTTTCTGGTTCTGCAGTAAGCGTTATTTCTTCGCTCGAGTGCGAGAGGCGAGTACGCCGTCGACGAGTTGTTCGGCGGCGCCGAGATAACAGGCCGGGTCGCAGAGGCGTTTCAGGTCGGCTGAGGAAAGCAGCTTGCCGACTTCTGCGTCCCGCATCAGGGTGTCGCGCAAGGATTCCTTTTTCTCGACCGCGCGGCGGCACGCCCCCTCGATCAATGCGTGCGCGGCGGCACGGCCGAGCTTCGGCGCCAATGCCGCGGAAACCGCTTCCGCCATGATGAGTCCGTGCGTGGCTTCGAGGTTGTGGCGCATGCGCCCCGCATCGACCTGCAGGCCTTCCATCATACGGGCGGTTTGTTCCAGCGCGCCGGCGCTGAGCATGCAGATATCCGGCAGCGTCTCCCATTCGACGTGCCAGCCGCCGAGCCCGCGTTCGTGTTCCTGCACCATCGCGGCAAGCATCACCGACACCAGCCCTGGCACTCTTGTCGCGGCTGCGAGCACGACGGCACAGGCCACCGGGTTGCGTTTGTGCGGCATCGTCGAAGAGCCGTCGCGTCCGCGTGCGGCCGGCTCGAAGGCTTCGCCGATCTCGGTCTGCATCATCAGCGATACATCCTGTGCGATTTTTCCCAGCGTGCCCACCACCAGGCCCAGCGTCGTCGCGACTTCCGCGACGCGATCGCGCTGCGCATGCCAGGAGAGTCCTGGATCGCCCAGCTTTAATCTCTCCGGGTCTAATTCCCCGCCGCTTGCGGCGTTCGTTAGACTGAGGGGGTGAGCGAATACCTACACAAGAGCCACAATGTTACGGTACTG
>JAYVMZ010000182.1:0-5597 GCA_043758735.1 Betaproteobacteria bacterium | reverse complement strand
GCCTTCCTTTTGGTCCCGATTCACTCGGTATCGCCGACCCGACTGCGCCCGCGTTTGAGGGTCGAACGGGTGCGTTTTCCCGCAATGCGGCGTTCCTTCGATGCGCGCGTCGGACGCGTGGCAATGCGTTTCTTCGGCTTCTGCGCCGCGGCCCGCACCAGGTCCGCCAGCCGCCCCAGCGCGTCGCGCCGGTTCGCCTCCTGCGTGCGGAAACGCCCGGCGTCGATAACCAGCACGTCTTGCAAACTAACCCTGCGGCCGCCCAGGCGGCGCAGGCGCGCCTTGATCTCCTCGGGGAGCGAGACGCTGGCACCGATGTCGAAGCGCAACTCCACTGCCGTGGAAACCTTGTTCACGTTCTGCCCGCCCGGTCCGGATGCGCGAACATGGCGGATTTCCAATTCTGCTTCGGGTATTGGGAAATGACGCAATACGGCGCTCCTAATTTTTGAAGGTTCAGGTGCGGCAACTAGACATTCTGCCAGCGCCCATGGCTCAGCATATTATGCGGCGTTGCAGCAGATTAAAACGCCCGACTGGCAAGGTTTTGCGGGCTGCAGGAAATTTTCCCGGCGTGCTTGCAATCGAAAATGATGAGGGCTACATTTGCGGCGGGCTCGCCCATAAACGAAGCTTGAACAAGCAATGAATAAACAGGCCACGTCAAGGGATCAATCGGTTCTCGAATAGTTGCGCCCAATCCACTAAATAAATATGAACGGGAGAGAGATATGAAACGATGGACTTATACAGGGGTCGCTAAGGCCCTGTCCGCGGCAGCATTCCTCGGCTTCGCATCCCAGGCAATGACGGCAGACGTCACCTGGGACCGGCTGATGAACGCTGACAAGGACGCAAACAACTGGCTGATGTATCACCAGTCCTTCAAGGGCTGGCACTACAGCGGCCTGGATCAAGTCAACGCCGACAACGTCAAGAACCTGCACGTGGCCTGGATGCATACCCCTGCCGCAAGCAAGCGCGGCATCCAGTCCTTCCCCTTGGCCGTTGATGGCGTGCTGTACTACACCAGCTCGTCCGGCCAGGTGTGGGCGCTCGACGGCGCGTCCGGTGCAGTGATCTGGCGCTACCAGGCCAAGATCGACACCGAACGTTCCGAAGGCACGTTCTACAACCCGTACAACCGCGGCCTGGCCATCGGCTACGGCAAGGTCTACATCGGCACCGTCGACGGCCGCATGGTCGCCCTCGATGCGAAGACCGGCAAAGTAGCCTGGGACAACACCATCCTCAGCGTCGAAAAAGGCAACAAGGGCTTCACCGGTGCTCCCGTGATTGTGAAAGACAAGGTCATCATCGGCTCGAACGGTGGTGAACTGTCCGGTTGCTGCGGTCCGATTTTCGCAGTCAATGCGCAAACCGGCGAGGTGGCCTGGCAGTTCGACACCATCGGCGGCGACGAGCGCTCTAAAGCATCTTGGGGCAACGACTCCTGGAAAACCGGCGGCGGCGGTGGCTGGATGACGGGTTCGTATGATCCCAAGAGCAACACGGTATGGTGGGGTACCGCCAATCCGGCGCCCGACTACGACTATGCCGGCGAAAACTGGAAGACCGACGGTCCCCGTCCTGGCGACAACCTGTACAGCTCCTCCGTCGTCGTTTTGGATGCAGACTCCGGCGAGTTGAAGTCTTACTTCCAGGAAATGCCGCATGACGCGTGGGACTTCGATTCCGCAGTCGGCGAATTCGTTACCCTCGACAAGGGCGGCAAGCACTACATGCTGCACCCGAACAAGGGCGGCATCATTTTCGTTTACAACGCGGATCAGGTTGGCGGCGGCAACCAGCTGAAGGTGGAAAACGCCTACATGCTGGGTGAGACCTACAACTACATCAAGGGTGTCGATCCCAAGACCGGCCAGCTCATCGGCCGTCGCGAACTGCCCGAAGGCAAGCATGCAAACGTATGCCCGGCCATCGACGGCGCGATCAGCTGGAATACCGGCACGTTCAATCCGGGTACCGGCCTGTACTACAAGGTCGGCCAGGAATGGTGCTTCGACATCGAAGTCGTGAAGGCGGATCGTCCGGCTGATTTCTCCGGCCAAGCCTACTTCGGCGCTTCGTGGACTGCGACGCACCCGCAAGGCAAGAAGGCGTACGGCCATGTCACCGGTCGTGACCCGCTGTCCGGCAAGATCAAGTGGCGCACCGAGTTCAAATACCCGCCGCTGGCCTCGCTGATGTCGACCAAGGGCAACTTGGTGTTCGTACCGGGCGCGGATGGCAAGTTCACCGCCCTCGATGCGCGTACCGGCAAGGAACTCTGGTCGCACAACAACGGCATCGGCCACCACGGCGGTGTCATCTCCTACATGGCAGGCGGCAAGCAATACATCGCCGTCGTAACCGGTTGGGGCAGCCACGTGTCGGGCAACTACGGTCCGCTGTATGGCCACCCGTTCACCGAAATGCCGACCGATGCCGGTCAGCTAGTCGTGTTCGCCCTGTAATCGAACTGCTGCAGTAAAGCGTAAAATGCGGGCGAGGGAGTGATCCCTCGCCCGTTTGTTATTCGAACTCACCGCCTTTTGCGGAGATCCAGATGAAAGTTTCACGAAGTACCCATACCGCTCTCGTCGTCGCAATGATCGCCGGCCTGTTTTCCATTTCCGGCCTCGCGCAGGATCCAACCGACGAGGCCGCAGCCAAGATCGACGAAAAATTCGGTGGCAACATCAAGAAACTGTTTGCCACCCGATGCAGCTGGTGCCATCAGGGTTACGGCATGAAGCAGGCCGACGGTCCCAAACTCGCCGGAACCAGCAAGTCGCTCGCGCAGGTCATGGCGCAGATCATGAATGGCAAGACCCCGATGCCCGGCTTCAAGAACCAGCTCAAGTTCGAGGAAGTCCAGGCGCTTGCCGAGTACATCAAGGCCCTGCCAGCGGATTGATGCAGGATCGCCGCAGAACAAAAAGGGCGGCCTGAGCCGCCCTTTTTTTTGCTCCCGGACCAATTTTTAGTCGGCGCGCTGCAACTCCATCCTTGCGCCGAAGCCGGCGTGCTTGCCGTTGCCCCGCAGCTGTTTGCCGGCATCGTCCAGCCGGAGATTCATGATTAGCACCGCGCCATTGGCGCCTATTGCGCTGAAGGCCAGCGATTTACCGTCGAACGATTGCTTTGCCAGCGGTATCGGCTGCGAGCCGAACTCTTCGAGGTTCGTCAGCGCGATGGTGCCGGATCCATCCTCGGCAATGTCCATGGCCACAATGCCGCTGCTCATGCCGATATACCAGGGCCCCTTCCAGGATCCATGCAAGTCGCCGGTATCGGCTATGGCCGCCCCGGCGAGGAAAATTGCCATCGCGATGGCGGCAAGCCTTGTTATTCGCATCCTGTCCTCCGGCAGTTGGATCCGGCGCAGAGCCGGACCATGCGCAATTCTAACCGTGGATCGCGTCCGTGGCACGAACCCGGTACAAGCGACCGTGGGAAGGTCCCTATAATAATGTCTCTTTCCCGATCATGCTCCTGCCCGAATGAATTTCTGCAACGACTGCGGCGCCCCCGTCGAACATCGCATCCCGCCTGGCGACAGCCTGCCGCGATACGTCTGCACCAGCTGCGGGACGATCCATTACGAGAATCCGAAAATGGTGGTCGGCTGCATACCCGAATGGGAAAACAAGGTACTTCTATGCCGCCGCGCCATCGAACCCCGCATCGGGTTCTGGACCGTGCCCGCGGGCTTCATGGAAAACGGCGAAACGACCGCTGATGGGGCAGCGCGCGAAACACTCGAAGAAGCCAATGCGAGGGTGAAAGTACTCGGCTTGTACGCGCTATACAACATCCCGCACATTAACCAGGTATACATGCTGTTCCGCGCCCGGCTGCTCGATGCTGATTTCAGTGCGGGCGCCGAAACGCTGGAAACAAAGTTGTTCGACGAAGCCAACATTCCCTGGGACGAGATTGCCTTCATCACCGTGCGGCGTACGTTGCGGCATTACTTCGACGACCGCCGCGCCGGCGAATTCCGTTTCCATATGGGCACTATCGACCCCATGCCCAAGCCTTCTCCCTAGACCAGCCGGCCACGGGCCGACGCTCCTGGTGCCGGCCCGTGGCCGGCTGAGTTCTAAGGCGCACGCAGAGCGTCGACGATATTAAGGCGCGATGCGCGCACGGCGGGGAGGAAGCCGCCCAGCAGCCCCATGAACAACGCGAATGCAAGCGACTTGGCGACGATCGGTGGATTGAGCGTGAACGAGAATGCGAGTTCGGCGAAGGATTGCCAGTTCATCGTCGAGATCGTCAGGAACTGCATGAAGGAGGCAAAGAACAGCCCGATAACGCCACCGACCAGGCCGAGCAACAACGCCTCGACCAGAAATACGACGAGGATGCCGCTGCTGCGGAAGCCGAGCGCGCGCAAGGTACCAATTTCGGCGGTGCGGCTCGCGACGGATGCATACATGGTGATCATCGCGCCAATGGTTGCGCCGATCGAGAAGATCACGGAGAGCGTCAGGCCGAGATAGCCGATGAAATTCGCCAGCACCTCCGATTGTTCCGCGTAAAAAACCGATTCGCGCTTGGCTTCCACCGTCAGCCGGGGATCCGATTCAAGATGCTGCTTCAGGCTGTCGAACCGCGTCGGGTCCCCCAGCTTCAGGATCAGCGAGGAGAAGACCGGCCTGCGGAAGGCCTGCATGAGCTGATCGACGTCACCCCAGATCTCGGAATCGAAGCCGCTCCCGTTCGCGTCGAACGTCCCGACCACGACCCAGTCGCGCATGCCGAAGCGCAGTTGCTCGCCCACGCCGGCACCGCGGAATCGCCCGGCGATGCTGCGGCCTGCAACGATTTCGGAAGAGCCGGGCTTGAACATCCGACCTTGCGTAATCCGCACTTGCGGGCGCATCGCGCGGCCCTCGTCGCCCAGTCCACGAATGATCACGTTCGACGGCTTGTCAGAATCGCGCTTCTGCAGGGTAATCAGCACGACCATTTCCTTCGACACACGCACTTCGCCGTCGGCGCCGTAGGCAATTTCCGGCTGACTTTCCACAACTGCCGCCTGCGCGCGATCGATGCCGCTTTGCACTTCCGTTCCAGCCGAGCGCCGCGTAACCACGACATTATCCGGCGATCCCGTATCGACCAGCGTTTTCTTGAGCCCCTCCTGCAGCATCAGCACGGCGGCGAACACGAATACCACAAGCGCCATGCCCGCGGCGGTAAGCGCGGTCGTCATCTTGCGCGCGCCCAGGTTCTTCGCTGTATAGGAAAACGGAATCACCATAAATCTAGTTCTTCACCGCGAAGGCGCAAAGACATAAAGGGTGCGCAAAGAAGTACAAAACTTTCGGCAAAGGCAGAACGACCGGCGTCTACTCATCGCGACGGTCGTCATACGTTGGTCCCGGTATTCATATTCAGCTTTCGCTTTCCTTTGCGCGATTTTCTTTGCGCCTTTGCGCACCCCTCAAGGGGATATTGAAAAGAATCTTTGCGGTAAGAACTCTGCGCTAGTGTAGTGTCTCATAAATAACGTTACATATTATTTTCTCTTCTTTTTCCTGCGAGGAAGCGTGGATCCGGGCTGGATCTGCTCAACCTTGGTC
>JAYVMZ010000181.1:0-4496 GCA_043758735.1 Betaproteobacteria bacterium | reverse complement strand
CTTTCAAAATTTTCCAGGAAGCCTTTACCGCCTTTAAATGCGTGCTACACGCATATTGCTTTGCGTCAAATTGCTAAGTCCGACAGGCTGCTAGGCCACCGGTACTCGGAAAACAAAAAGCCCACCTTGCGGTGGGCTTTTTTCATGCGCGCTGCAGGGTGGGCTCGCGCCTTCGACTATCCCGCGGCCTTCTGTTCCTCAGCCACGGCTTTCATCGACAGGCGCAGCCTGCCCTTTTCGTCCGCCTCGAGTACCTTGACGCGGACCGCCTGGCCTTCCTTGAGGTGGTCGGCCACGCTGTTGACGCGCTCGTTCGCGATCTGAGATATGTGCAGCAAGCCGTCCTTGCCGGGCAGCACGCTAACAATGGCGCCGAAATCCAGCAGCTTCAGCACCGTGCCGTCGTAGATCCGGCCGACTTCGACTTCCGCGGTAATTTCCTCGATGCGGCGCTTGGCTGCTTCGCCGCCCTCGGAGGAGACGCAGGCAATCGTCACGGTGCCGTCGTCATTGATGTCGATTGTAGTACCGGTCTCTTCGGTGATGGCACGGATGACCGCTCCGCCTTTGCCGATCACGTCGCGTATCTTCTCGGGCTTGATCTTGATGGTGATCATGCGCGGTGCGTAGGCGGACAATTCCGAGCGCGCCGTGGACAGCGTCTCGCGCATGATGCCGAGTATGTGCAGGCGGCCTTCTTTTGCCTGGTTCAGCGCGACATTCATGATCTCCTTGGTAATGCCCTGGATCTTGATGTCCATCTGCAATGCCGTCACGCCGTTCGCGGTGCCGGCGACCTTGAAGTCCATGTCGCCCAGATGATCTTCGTCGCCCAGGATGTCGGTCAGGACCGCGAAGCGGTTGCCTTCCTTGATCAGGCCCATGGCGATGCCGGCCACGTGCGCTTTCAACGGCACGCCGGCATCCATGAGTGCCAGGCAGCCGCCACAGACGGAAGCCATCGAGCTCGAGCCATTGGATTCGGTGATTTCCGAAACAACCCGCATGGAATAAGAGAATTCGTCGGGCTTGGGCAACACCGCAAGCAACGCACGCTTGGCAAGGCGGCCGTGTCCGATTTCGCGCCGCTTCGGCGTGCCTACGCGTCCGGCTTCACCGGTCGAATAGGGCGGGAAATTATAATGCAGCATGAAACGGTCGCTGTATTCACCTTGTAACGCGTCGATGCGCTGTTCATCGCGAGCGGTGCCCAAGGTAGCCACGGCCAGTGCCTGGGTCTCACCGCGGGTAAACAGCGCCGAGCCGTGCGCGCGCGGCAACACGCCGGCACGAATTGTTATCGGGCGCACCGTACGTGTATCGCGTCCATCGATGCGCGGTTCGCCGTTCAGGATCTGCGTGCGGACGATCTTGGCTTCAATATCGCTGAATATCGTTTTCACCAGGTTGACGTGTTCCGTTCCCGATCCTTCCGGAACGACTTCCGCCAACACCTTGGCGCGGGCCGCATCAATTTTTTCAGTGCGGGCCTGCTTCTGACGCAGGCCATAGGCCTCGCGCAGATCGCTTTCAGCAATTAAACTGATGCGATCGACCAGCGCTGCATCTTTTTGCGACGGCGCCAGATCCCACAGCGGCTTGCCGACTTCATCGGCAAGTTCATTAATCGCATTGATCACCGACTGCATCTGTTGATGGCCGTAGACCACGGCGCCGAGCATGACGTCTTCCGGCAACTCCATCGCTTCTGACTCGACCATCAGGACCGCCTGGCTGGTTCCGGCGACGACGAGATTGAGTTGCGAGGTTTTCAGTTCAGTTGCCGTCGGATTCAGGACGTATTCGCCGTTCAGATATCCGACCCGCGCGGCGCCGATGGGCCCGTCGAAAGGAATGCCGGAAATGGCGAGCGCAGCGGATGCGCCGATCATCGCGGGAATGTCCGAGTCCACTTCATTGTTGGACGAGACGACGGTCGCGATGACTTGAATTTCGTTGTAAAAACCTTCGGGGAACAACGGGCGGATGGGGCGGTCGATCAGGCGGGAGGTCAGGACTTCTTTTTCGGAGGGGCGGCCTTCACGTTTGAAGAAGCCGCCGGGAATCTTGCCTGCCGCATAGGTCCGTTCCTGATAGTCGACGGTGAGCGGAAAGAAATCCTGGCCGGGCTTTACCTCTTTTCTCCCGACTACCGTTACCAGCACCACGGTATCGTCCATGTTTACCACAACGGCGCCATGCGCCTGACGTGCGATCTCGCCGGTTTCGAGCGTCAACGTATGGCGCCCGTAGCTGATGGTTTTCTTGGTGACGTTCAAGAGGGTTCCCTTTAAATGCTGAATTGCCGGCGAGCGATTCGCTCCACGCGGCAAGGTTGAGTGTTTCGATGTGGTGGAGCGGACTTCATTGCCTGCCCCTTAATTCTTCGGACGCGACCAAACCTGTCCGAAGAATGCAAAGATGTTGACCGGTTACTTGCGCAGACCGAGGCGGTCGAGCAATGTGCGATAACGATCCCGGTCCGAGCGACGCAGATAATCGAGCAGCTTGCGACGGCGGCTGACCATCCTGAGCAATCCACGGCGGGAGTGATGATCCTTAACGTGATCCTTGAAATGACCCGTCAAGTCGTTGATGCGTGCGGTCAGCAATGCAACCTGCACTTCGGGCGAACCGGTGTCGGCTTTAGCCCGTTGATGATCCTGCAGAATCTGAGCCTTCTGGCTCGTCGAAATCGACATTACCTAGTCTCCGAAAGAAAGGCCGGTATTTTACCTTTGGAACCCCAAAGTTTCCAAGTATTTTTAGGGGCTTAATTGAACGCCAGCCGCCTGCTTTTTTGCCATCGGCGGATTGGAAACCAGGCGCTTGGAGGTAAGGGTGCCGTCCTCGCGCCTCTCGCCCACGCCCATGAACGTTCCGGCTGCATCGTACAGCCTGACAAGCCCGGCTGCCGCTCCCCCGATCGAAACGGCTAGCCCGTTTACCATGCGCTGGCTTGCCTCCTGATCAAGATTGACCGCGGGAAGGATTGCGACCAACCGATCAACCGGCAGTAGCCGGGAAGCGCGAGCGGTTTCGTCCATTTCTCCCAACTGATCCAAGCCGATCGCGTCTTCCAGCCTCAGATCGCGGATCCCCGTCCTGCAGAGGGCCAACAGGTAGCCCCCGCATCCTAGAGCCTTGCCGATGTCTTCCGCCAACACCCTGATATAGGTACCCTTGCTGCAGTTGACTGATATTTTTAATACATCACATTCAAAATCAGTTAATTGCAGGGAATTTATAATAACCTTTCGAGGTGCCCGGACAACGGTTTCCCCGGCACGCGCATAGCTGTAGAGAGGTTTGCCGTCCTTCTTCAGCGCGCTGTGCATAGGCGGAATCTGTTCGATGGGACCGAGGAAAGAAGCCAGCACCTGCTCCAATCGCGCCGCGCTGAAGTCGACCTTGCCATAAGGCTCCACAACCCCTTCCGCATCCCCGGTGGAACTCATGAAACCCAAGCGAACGGTCGCTTCGTAGGTCTTGTCGGCGTCCAGCAATGCATGCGAAAACTTGGTGGCTTCGCCCAGACAGATGGGCAACAGACCCGTCGCAAGCGGATCCAGCGTGCCGGTGTGTCCGGCCTTCGACCAGGAAAAAAGGCGTCTTACCCGTTGCAGGGCAATATTCGAAGACAGGCCGGCCGGCTTGTTGAGTAAGAGAATGCCGTGGTAGCTCGGATCGTCAGGGCTTTTTTTCGCCATCGGCATCTTCAGGCTGGGAGGCAATGGCATCGTCGATCAGTTTCGAGAGGCGGATGCCGCGCTCAACCGACTCATCGTAGATAAAGTGCAATTCCGGGACGATCCTGAGTTTGAGACCTTTGGCCAGCTGCGACCGCAGGAACCCCGAAGCATGCAAGAGCCCGACTGCGGCCTTGGCGACTGATTCGGGCCCGCCAAGCGTGGTGAAGAACACCTTGGCATGATGGTGGTCGGTGCTGATCTCAACACCGGTGAGCGTGATCATGCCGACCCGCGGATCCTTGACCTCGGTCCGGATCAGTTCGGCGAGATCCTTTTGAATCTGGTCGCCTATGCGGCCGAGCCTGGAAGGATTTTTCGCCATCTGCGGAATCGATGAGAAGCGAGTCAGGGGCGGGCGACGATTCGATTGCCCGCATCCTGCCTCACTGGGATGGTCTTACAGACTGCGCGCGATTTCCACGACTTCGTAGACTTCGAGTTGATCGCTGACTTTGAGATCGTCGAAGTTCTTCACAGACAAGCCGCACTCGAATCCCGCTTTCACTTCGCGGACATCGTCCTTGAAGCGCTTCAGCGAATCGAGTTCACCCGAATGAACCACGACGTTGTCCCTAAGCACGCGGATTAATGAACCGCGGCGGACTAGGCCTTCCAGCACGTAGCAGCCCGCAACCGTCCCTACCTTGGAGATCTTGAACACCTGCCGGATTTCCACCAGGCCGATGATACTTTCCTTTTTCTCCGGCGCAAGCATCCCGGAAAGCGCAGACTTCACTTCATCCA